>NZ_JAHKSI010000009.1 GCF_019720915.1 Alkalihalobacillus sp. TS-13 | reverse complement strand
AGCGCCAATGGTAATTGGGGGCTTCCCCCTGTGAGAGTAGGACGTCGCCGGGCAACACAGAGTAGTCGAGAGACTGCTCTTTTTTGTTGTATAAATAACCATTTTGCTTTCGAAGTGTCTTATGAAGCGTTCATGAGGACATTTAAATCGATTTTTCATGCAGAAACGATCTTATGAAACGTTCATGAGGTATGTCATGAGAGCAGCTGCAAAGCTGTTCTTTTTTGTATTTTGAGAAAAAAATGAAGAACTCAGGGAGTTTTAAAGTGCATGAAAATACGAAGAACAGAATTTGATGTATAGAGGTACTCAAGATAATGAAACCGTGGTTTTACGAAAAATGATGGACTCAAATAGTTATGACCGTGAAAAAACTAAAATCACATATTGACGTACAAACAAGTCTAGGATACGTTGGATTCGCGCATAAACCATACATCTCTTTAGCCCCTAATGGTGAAGAATGAAAAGGAAATGAGCCCTAGGAGACCGATCAGCAGTTGGAGTATGACCCCGACGAGGCTGCATACATAACCAGAAATAGCTAAATCTCTGCCGCTTTCATGGCTAATGGAACCATTTTAGAAAGCCAATCGAAATAACGATCATTTTTATTTCACCTTTTATAGCTGTTAGCCTATAATTGAATACTATATACCATACCATGTAATATTAAAGGCATTATATTCTCGTACTTATAGGGGAGATAAATATGGAAATTGATTTGTTCGATTGGTGGACAGATGAAACAGCGACGATTACCATCCGGTTATTGTTGGCTGCTCTATTGTGTGGATTAGTCGGAATTGAGCGTGAATTCAAACGACATCCAGCTGGATTCCGGACGCACTTATTGGTCGGTGTCGGCGCTTGTCTGATGATGATTTTATCAATGTTCGGGTTCGAGGATTTTTTAAATTCCCATGAACGTGTCCAGGGCTTTGATCCTTCACGTTTACCTGCTTATGTTGTAAGCGGAATCGGATTTTTAGGAGCAGGGACGATTCTGGTACACGGTGTCACAGTCAAAGGACTGACGACAGCAGCATCGATCTGGCTTGTTGCAGGGATTGGTCTTGTAGTGGGAATAGGGATGTATTATGAAGCGATTTTTACAACATTCATCATGATTTTGAGTTTATTGTTCCTGAACAAGTTCGAGGATTTGTATTTACGCAAACAGCGTTATCATCATGTCACAGTCATTGTAGAGAATAACGAAGTATCTTTATCCAGGATCGTAAATGAATTGGAAGCATTGAAAACACCGATTTTAAGTTTATCTGTAGATGATTATCCGAATGATGCTTCGATCCCCCTTATAAAATATACATTCAAAATTCAGTTATCCAACCCAAAAAAGCTACCGGAATTGTATGACAAGATACAATCCGTTGAGTTTGTTCATAAAGTGTTTGCAACAGAGTGAAAAATAGTTTATTCACTTCAAAGTCTGTCTATAATGTAGACATCAAAACATTTGCAACTTATGGGCAAATGTTTATAATTATAGTCAAAGAAAGTCAAAGTCAGATTTTGTAGGAGGGGCAACGATGGGATGAAAAACATATCTGATATTATTGAAGCGCATTTGAAGGAAATCATTAAAGAAAGCCATAAAAAAGCAATTGAAATCAAACGAAGTGAAATTGCTGAGAAATTTCAATGTGTCCCCTCACAAATCAATTATGTCATCAATACCAGGTTTACGATTGAAAAAGGCTTTATTGTGGAAAGTAAAAGAGGAGGAGGAGGATATATTCGGATTATTAAAGTAGAAACAGATAGTTCGACCATTTTACTTGATGAAATCCTCAAAATGATTAACTTACGTATCAGCCAAGCTGCTAGTGAAAACATCATCTACAGGCTATTTGAAGAAAGAATTATAACGAAGAAAGAAGCACGGCTGATGAAAAGTGTAATCGATCGCTCCACAATCAATATCGTATTGCCTTATCGGGATGAACTACGTGCAAATCTGTTACGAGCAATGATACAAAGCTTGAAATATAAAGATTGAGGGGAGTGTAAGGCGTGTACTGTCAAGAATGCCAACAAAGGCCAGCAACTTTGCACTTCACGAAAATCATCAATGGGAAAAAGACTGAATTTCATATATGTGAGCAATGTGCAAAGGATAAAGGAGATTTAATACCAGGATCCAATTCGTTTTCAATTCACAATTTATTATCAGGACTACTTAATTTCGATCAATCGATAGGAGGCGCCAGCTCTCAACCAGAAAAACAAGTCACGAAATGTTCTCAATGCGGGTTGAGTTATGCTGAGTTTGCGAAGATCGGTCGGTTTGGCTGCACGAATTGCTATAAAACTTTCGAGTCGAAATTGACCCCGATGTTTAAGCGAATCCACGGCGGAAATACAAGCCATACTGGAAAAATTCCGAAACGCATAGGTAATGATCTAATTGAGCGTAAAAAGATCGACCAACTTAAGCAGCAACTGCAACAGCTTATCACACAAGAAGAATTTGAAGAAGCTGCTAAAATAAGAGATGAGATTCGAATGATGGAAAAACGGTTCAAAGGGGGGAGCTGATCGATGTCTCTTAAAAAATTTATCAGTGAAGCGATTAGCCCTTGGATGAAAAGAGAAGGTCCTGATTCGGATATTGTCTTAAGCAGTCGGATCCGGTTAGCAAGGAACTTTGAAAATCATGTTTTTCCAACTATTTCGAACGATCAGCAAGCAGATGAAGTAAATCAACAAATCCGAAAACATTATCAGAATGAAACATATGGTAATGTAGGTGTCTTATCGTATATCGATATAGATGATTTGAAACCGATTGAAAAACGGGTTTTAGTAGAAAAACATTTAGTCAGTCCGAACCTCACAGAAGAACCGAAGCATTCGGGAGTGTTGATGAGTGATGAAGAAAATGTAAGCATCATGATCAATGAAGAAGACCATATCCGGATCCAGTGCCTTTTTCCAGGCTTTCAACTGGTTGAAGCTTTGACTTTAGCAAGCGGTATAGACGATTGGTTCGAGGAAAAACTGAATTATGCGTTTGATGAACAACATGGCTATCTTACAAGTTGCCCGACGAATGTTGGTACAGGGATGAGAGCATCGGTCATGATGCATTTGCCATCTCTTGTGTTAACACAGAAAATTCAGCGTATCGTCCCAGCGATCAACCAGTTAGGTCTAGTTGTCAGAGGAATTTACGGAGAGGGCAGCGAAGCACAGGGTAATGTGTTTCAAGTTTCAAATCAAATGACATTGGGTAAATCTGAACAGGATATTGTAGAAGATTTAAGAGGAGTCGTCATCCAGCTCATAGAAGAGGAGCGATCCTCCAGAAAACAATTGCTTGAGACCTCGAAATTGCAATTAGAGGATCGGGTTTACCGGTCACTCGGTATCCTAGCAAACAGTCGAATCATACAATCTAAAGAGGCCACTAAATGTTTATCGGATGTACGGCTTGGAATCGATTTGAAATTGATAGAAGGTATTTCACACACAATATTGAATGAACTTATGATACTCACTCAACCAGGATTTTTACAACAATACGCAGGCGCAACGTTGACCCCTGATGAAAGGGACATCCGCCGAGCAACGTTGATACGTGAGAGATTGAAATTGGAAAAGAACAACGAATAGGAAGGTGATCAAGATGATGTTTGGTCGATTTACGGAAAGAGCGCAAAAAGTCCTCGCTCTTGCACAAGAGGAAGCGATCCGCCTAGGGCATAACAATGTTGGAACTGAGCATATTTTGCTTGGTTTGGTACGTGAAGGTGAAGGCATTGCAGCAAAAGCACTTTCTGTTCTAGGATTAAGTCCTGAAAAAATTCAAAAAGAAGTCGAAACACTGATTGGCAAAGGTCAGGAGTCCGTCCAAACGATCCACTATACACCAAGAGCCAAGAAAGTCATTGAATTATCGATGGATGAAGCTCGGAAACTTGGTCACTCTTATGTTGGAACTGAACATATATTACTAGGTTTGATCCGTGAAGGGGAAGGCGTAGCAGCGCGAGTACTGAACAACCTCGGGGTAAGCCTGAATAAAGCACGTCAGCAGGTACTGCAACTGTTGGGAAGCAACGAATCTTCCTCGTCATCAGGCGGATCTTCAGTCAATGCGAATACACCAACACTTGATAGTCTTGCGAGAGATCTCACAGCTGTAGCTCGTGACGACAGTCTTGATCCAGTCATCGGCCGCAGTAAAGAGATTGAACGTGTCATCGAAGTGTTGAGCCGTCGTACGAAAAACAACCCGGTTCTGATCGGGGAGCCAGGTGTCGGTAAAACAGCGATTGCAGAAGGACTCGCACAACAAATCATCAATAATGAAGTGCCGGAAACGTTAAGAGATAAACGCGTTATGACACTTGATATGGGGACAGTCGTCGCTGGAACGAAATACCGTGGTGAATTTGAAGATCGATTGAAAAAAGTAATGGATGAAATCCGCCAGGCCGGAAACATCATCTTGTTCATCGATGAGCTCCACACATTGATTGGTGCTGGAGGTGCAGAAGGTGCAATCGATGCTTCAAACATTCTGAAACCTGCCCTAGCTCGCGGTGAACTGCAATGTATCGGTGCAACGACATTAGATGAATATAGAAAATATATTGAAAAGGACGCGGCTTTAGAAAGACGTTTTCAACCGATCCGTGTCAATGAGCCGACTAATGACGAATCCGTCCAGATTCTAAAAGGATTGCGTGACCGTTATGAAGCCCATCATCGTGTCACAATCACGGATGATGCAATTGATGCGGCCGTAAAATTATCAGACCGTTACATTTCCGATCGTTTCTTACCAGACAAAGCGATCGACCTGATCGATGAGGCAGCTTCGAAAGTACGCCTCCGTTCCTATACAGCACCTCCGAACTTGAAAGAGCTCGAACAGAGGCTAGAAAGCGTCCGCAAAGAGAAGGATGCTGCGGTTCAGAGTCAAGAATTCGAAAAAGCGGCTTCGCTACGTGATTCAGAACAAAAATTGCGTGAAGAGCTAGAGTCGACGAAGAATACATGGAAAGAGAAGCAAGGTCAGGAAAATACAGAAGTGACTCCTGAAGATATCGCCCTTGTGGTGTCCAACTGGACTGGAGTTCCGGTCTCCAAACTGAAGCAAGAAGAAACAGAACGGCTACTCAATATGGAGGATATCCTTCATAATCGGGTGATCGGTCAAGAAGAAGCAGTCAAGGCGATTTCCAAAGCGATACGACGTGCCCGTGCTGGATTAAAGGATCCGAAACGACCGATCGGTTCATTCATTTTCCTTGGACCGACTGGTGTTGGTAAGACGGAGCTTGCCCGTGCACTTGCCGAAGCATTATTCGGTGATGAGGATGCGACGATCAGAATTGATATGTCCGAGTATATGGAAAAGCATACGACAAGCCGACTCGTCGGTTCACCTCCAGGATATGTCGGCCATGAGGAAGGCGGACAGCTGACTGAAAAAGTACGCCGTAACCCATACTCCGTCATCCTGTTGGATGAAATCGAAAAGGCCCATCCTGAAGTGTTCAACATCTTACTTCAAGTACTTGAAGATGGTCGCTTGACCGATTCGAAAGGGCGTACCGTCGACTTCCGTAACACGGTTGTTATCATGACTTCCAATGTCGGAGCTAATACATTGAAACGTAACAAGCATATGGGCTTCACGACCCAATCAGAAGATCAGGCTTATGAAAATATGAAAACCAAGGTAATGGACGAAATGAAAAAAGCATTCCGTCCAGAGTTCCTGAACCGTATTGATGAAACGATCGTGTTCCATACACTTGAAAAAGAACACCTCAAGCACATCATCGGCTTGATGTCGAACCAGCTTCAGAAACGCCTTGCTGAGCAAGGTATTGATATTGAAATGACTGAGGCTGCGCTTGAGAAGATCGCTGAAGAAGGATACGATCCGGATTATGGTGCACGTCCATTGCGCCGTGCCTTACAACGCAGAATCGAAGACCGTCTATCTGAAGAGCTGCTTAGAGGTACAATCGCCAAAGGCCAGACAGTACGGATTGACGTGGAAAACAACGACTTCACAGTCAATACTGTCGGTGCAGGGACCTGATAAAGAGGAAACTGCCAAGCTCCATCAGCTCCCATAAGCTGATGGAGTTTTTTAAATTTGTTTTGTTAAATTGACCTTCAGAAAACATTTTATCGAAATTCGCGACACTCCTGCGGGAAAAGCGAGCCAGGCGAGACCCATGGAGGTGCTGTCTAGCTCAGCGACCAGTCACTTGGATCACTTCAAACTTCCTGCGGCGGCAACACATTGATTGACATCCTTATGAGTTAGCCCACGCAGAACCAAGTCTTTGTTTGGTTCGAGCCTCCTCGTCTGTTTTCCAGTGACCTGTGTGACTAAGCGGGTCGCTTCCGCTTTTCGTCAGCCCACGGAAAGGGAGAGAATCTCGCAGAAATGGTTGGAGGTATAATACTATATTTTGGACGGTTTTATCATCAAATCCCCAGAATTACCCATATGATGAGAACTTATGAATACAATGTATAAAAGAAGAGTTCCCAAACCCGTTTATGATATGATGGCAATAACAAATATAGAAAATGGAAACCGTTTGGGAAATGGGGAAAATATAGATGGCAAAGAGAAAAACAAGTTTCTTATGCTCGGATTGCGGGTATGATTCTCCAAAATGGATGGGAAAATGTCCTGGATGTGGACAGTGGAATACGATGGTGGAAGAAATCACCCAACCTGAGAAAGGACACCGCAGATCCTTCCAAACTGGAGGATCCAGCCAGAAGCCCGCGCCGATCACTAAAATAAAAAGTGAAAAAGAACCTAGGATTAATACGCAGATCAATGAATTGAACCGAGTACTGGGTGGAGGGATTGTCCCGGGATCGCTCGTCCTGGTTGGTGGAGATCCTGGTATCGGGAAATCGACGCTATTGCTGCAGATGTCTGCCAAACTCGCTCAACACAACCATACCGTCTTGTATATTTCTGGGGAAGAATCGATCAAACAGACGAAATTGAGAGCACAAAGACTCGGTATCAATCACGATAACCTTTATGTACATGCTGAAACAGATATGGATCTGATCGAAAAAGCGATTGATGAAATCAACCCGAGCTTATTGATCATCGATTCGATCCAGACTGTGTTCAGAGCTGAAATCACATCAGCCCCTGGCAGTGTATCGCAAGTAAGAGAATGTACATCCCAATTCATGAGGGTTTCGAAGACGAATGGAATTGCAACGTTTATTGTAGGACACGTTACTAAGGAAGGATCAATCGCAGGTCCTCGCTTACTTGAACATATGGTAGATGCTGTTCTTTATTTTGAAGGAGAGAGGCATCATACGTATCGGATATTACGTGCTGTAAAGAACCGTTTTGGGTCTACAAATGAAATCGGTGTTTTTGAAATGAAGGAAGCAGGATTGGACGAAGTCGAGAACCCCTCTGAAGTCTTTTTAGAAGAACGATCGGACGGTGCAGCTGGTTCTGCTATCGTGGCTTCCATGGAAGGAACACGACCCGTTCTCGTAGAAATACAGGCATTAGTATCACCGACAAGCTTTGGCAATCCGCGCCGGATGGGGAGCGGGATTGATCATAACAAGGTTTCCCTTTTGATGGCAGTCCTTGAAAAACGGGTAGGCTTATTGATGCAGAATCAGGATGCGTATGTCAATGTTGCTGGTGGTGTCCGATTGGATGAACCTGCGGTGGATCTAGCAATTGCAGTGAGCATCGCGTCCAGTTTCAAAGACAAACCTACTAAACCTACTGATGTGTACATAGGCGAAATCGGTCTGACCGGGGAAGTGCGACGTGTCTCACGTGTTGAACAACGTGTCCACGAGGTTGCAAAGCTAGGGTTCAAACGTGTCATTCTGCCTGAAAAGAATATAGGAGGATGGACGGTCCCTGAAGGAATGGAAGTTGTCGGTGTATCATCTGTACAAGATACGCTACGCCACACATTAGGAGGTTGATGCATGGACGTTACCATGAAAGAATTGATTGTAAGTAAAATGCTTCAATATATAGCACCTGGAACGCCTTTACGAGATGGAATCGATAACGTTCTAAGGGCGAAAACCGGTGGATTGATCGTCGTCGGCTTTAATGACAAGGTCCAGAAGCTTGTCGATGGCGGTTTTTCGATCAATTGCCGCTTCTCTCCAGCTTATTTATACGAATTGGCGAAGATGGATGGTGCAATTATTTTAAATGATGAAGGAAATCGAATCTTATTTGCGAATACTCAACTCATACCGGATACCTCGATACCTTCAAAAGAGACAGGGATACGGCACCGTACTGCAGAACGTGTTGCCAAGCAAACAGGAAATCTAGTCGTTTCCATTTCACAGAGAAGGAATGTCATCACATTGTATCAAGGAAATATCCGTTATTCCTTGCAGGATATCGGCGTCATTCTGACAAAAGCCAATCAAGCATTACAGACGCTAGAAAAATATAAATCCGTCCTTGATCAGAGTCTGACTGACCTTGGGGCGCTTGAGTTTGAAGAATTGGTTACCTTCCAGGAGGTTTCTCAGGTCATCCATCGCATCGAAATGGTACTCCGTATCCGTAACGAAATCATTAAATATGTAAACGAACTTGGATCCGAGGGACGCTTGATCAGCATGCAGATGGAGGAACTCGTATCCAATATCGAATCGGAAGCTGCCCTTATTGTGAAAGATTATGCTAGAGATGCAAAAGTGGATCCATATCGGACCTTAAATGAATTGAAAAAACTTTCCAGTGAAGAATTATTAGAAGAAAATGCAATTGTGCGGTTATTAGGCTACCTCCCCTCTGCGAATATATATGAGGAGCCGGTCAAGCCAAGAGGCTATCGTATTTTGCATAAAATACCGAGACTGCCGTCCCTTATCATCGAAAACCTCGTCCAACATTTCGAACACCTCCAAAATACATTGAAGGCTTCTATTGGAGAGTTGGATGAAGTAGAGGGCATTGGAGAAATACGTGCTCGGAAAATCAAGGACGGTTTGAAGCGAATTCAAGAGCAGCTGTTTCTTGATCGCCATATCTGACACAAATTAGATAGGATTTCGAGTTCAAATGACTGTATTTTTCATGTAATTTTATGTAAAATGATAGCAATAGGTTTCAAATTTGATGAACTGTCTATAATGAAAAGAAGGAGGTGAACAATTTTGTTAAAGCGAATTGTTCAATTGTTTTTTATCATCGTGGGTGGTACCCTGGGTTACTTGTATGTACCTGAACTTATACGATTATTAAATAATTTAATTAATATTGGAGATTTACCTGGGTTCATTACATCACCTTACATGGGAACTGTCATTGGTGCAATTGTCTTTTACCTAAGTACATTCTGGTTGGCGGATTATATCGTCGGGTTCATCCAATGGATTGAGGAATCCTTGATGAAGGCGCCTGTAGCTGATGTGCTCTTTGGTTCATTCGGTTTGATTTTCGGCCTGTTTGTTGCTTATTTAGCCATGTTTGCGTTGAACAGTATGGAATTGAGTATCGTTGTGAATGTGATCGGCTTTTTCGTCACTGCTTTGTTAGGGTATATCGGGTTCCAGTTCGGTTTCAAAAAACGTGAGGAGTTAGTCAACGTATTTACTTCAGCACGATTTGCGAATAAGAAAAAGGAAGCGGAAATCGAAACGAAATCTACGAGCACCGGTATATTGAAAATCCTTGATACGAGTGTCATAATTGACGGTAGAATCGCAGATGTTTGTCAGACAGGATTTTTGGAAGGACCGATCGTCATCCCTCAATTCGTCCTTGAAGAATTGCAGCATATCGCGGATTCTTCTGATGTGTTAAAAAGGAATAGAGGACGTCGGGGGCTCGATATCCTGAACCGGATCCAAAAAGAACTTGCTATCAAAGTTGAAATCTACGAAGGTGACTTTGAAGACGTTCAAGAAGTCGATAGTAAGCTTGTGAAGTTAGGAAAATTAGTCTCTGGAATGGTCGTAACGAATGATTATAACCTGAATAAGGTATGTGAGTTCCAGGGTGTTCCAGTGTTAAATATCAATGATTTAGCCAATGCTGTCAAACCAGTGGTCCTTCCAGGAGAAGAACTGAATGTTCAGGTGATCAAAGACGGGAAGGAACAGAATCAAGGTGTCGGATATCTTGATGATGGCACAATGATCGTCGTGGAAGATGGACGTGATTATATCGGTAAAACGATTGATGTCCTGGTTACAAGTGTTCTCCAAACATCTGCCGGTCGAATGATTTTTGCAAAGCCTAAACTGTTAGAGAAGGCTCTGTAATCCTTTCGGAAAGTAGATGAGATGTGTGAATTATGTCGTGATCATTCCTGCTGCCGGTCAAGGTAAACGGATGGGTGCAGGTAAGAATAAACAATTCATAACACTTCAAGGAATACCACTTATCGTTCATACCTTGCGAATTTTTCAAGAGGATGATTGGTGCAGTGGTATTATCCTTGTCGGAAATAAAAACGAGTTGGCTGAACTCGAACGGATCGTCACCACTTATAGATTGGATAAAGTTGAACATATTGTCCCTGGCGGTCATGAAAGACAACATAGCGTGTATGAGGGAATAAAAGCGATCGATTCAGAAGCGCTCGTATTGATTCATGATGGTGCCAGACCGTTCGTTTCGATTGAATCCATCCATAACCTTGTTACGAAAGCAAAAGATTGTGGTGCAGCTGTTCTTGCAGTGCCGATTAAAGACACAGTTAAGCGGATCAATCAGGATACCGTCATCGAGACTGTGGATCGAAGTAGCTTGTGGGCTGTTCAAACCCCACAAGCTTTTCATCTGGACCTTATCCGGTATGCACATGAAGCTGCTGCAGAGAAAGGTCATCTTGGTACAGATGATGCTAGTCTGATTGAATATTTTGGACAACCTGTGTCGATCGTAGAAGGGGATTATCTAAATATCAAGTTGACGACAAAGGAAGATTTGTTGTTTGCGAATGCAATCATTCGGGAGAGGGAGGCACAACAAAAGGATGTTTAGGATAGGACAAGGTTTTGATGTACATCAATTGGTTGAGGGGAGGCCGCTTATCGTCGGAGGTGTAACTATCCCGTACGAAAAAGGTCTGCTCGGACATTCTGATGCAGATGTCCTCTTACATGTCATCACCGATGCTGTTCTCGGCGCAATCGGGGAGGGTGATCTTGGAAAACACTTCCCAGATACGAGTGATGATTTTAAAGATATCGATTCGAAAATCCTATTGAAGCGTGCGTATGAACTGGGTAAAGAAAAAGGATTTTCACTAGGGAATGTGGACGCAACGATTATCGCCCAGCTCCCGAAGATGGCTCCTCATATTGATGATATGAGAAACGTTGTCGCTGAATTGCTGGAGGCTGACCTTAATCAAGTGAACATAAAAGCGACCACGACGGAAAAACTAGGATTTACGGGTAGAGGTGAGGGAATCGCCGCCCAGGCTGTCGTATTGATGGAGAAATAGCAATACGTGTTGGTGGGAATCATTAACAGGAAGGCGCTTTACAACTATGATAGAATAGCTACAAAGAAAATGTGGAAGGTGAGATCATTATGTCTAACGTAAGAGTTCGTTATGCACCCAGTCCAACAGGACATTTACATATCGGTAATGCGCGTGCGGCTTTGTTCAATTACTTGTTTGCCCGCAGCCAGAACGGTACATTAGTGATCCGTATTGAAGATACCGATCAAAAAAGAAATGTAGAAGGCGGCGAATACAGCCAGCTTAACTATTTGAAATGGCTTGGCATCGATTGGGATGAAAGTGTCGATGTCGGTGGTGACTACGGTCCATATCGCCAGATGGAGCGTATTGATATTTACCGCGAACATTACAATGATCTGCTCGATCGAGGTTTAGCTTATAAATGTTATTGTACGGAAGAAGAACTAGAACAAGAAAGAGAAGAACAGCAGGCGCGTGGCGAAATGCCTCGTTATTCCGGAAAGTGCCGCCACTTGACGCCAGAGGAGCGGGAAAAGCTTGCAGCAGAAGGAAGAAAGCCAAGTATTCGTTTCGCAGTTCCACGTGGAAAGGAATATTCGTTCATCGACATCGTAAAAGATCGTGTAACCTTCGAATCTGATGGAATCGGTGACTGGGTTATCGTGAAAAAAGATGGTATTCCGACCTACAACTTCGCAGTTGCTGTTGATGATCATCATATGATGATTTCTCATATTTTACGCGGAGACGATCATATTTCGAATACACCAAAGCAACAGATGATTTATGAAGCTTTCGGATGGGAAGAACCAAAATTCGGTCATATGACTTTGATCGTTAACGAAAACCGCAAAAAGCTCAGTAAGCGTGATGAATCGACGATCCAATTCATCGAGCAATATGAAGACCTCGGCTATTTACCTGAGGCACTATTCAACTTCATCGCTTTGCTTGGTTGGTCTCCAAAAGGAGAAGAGGAGCTGTTCACAAAAGAACAGTTCATCGAGATTTTTGATGCAGACCGCTTGTCTAAAGCGGCAGCAGTATTCGATACGAAAAAATTGGAATGGATGAACAACCAATATATCAAGCAAGCTGACTTCGATCGTGTACTGAAATTGACTGTTCCCCACCTAGAGCGTGCTGGACGTGTTCCTGAAGAGCGAAATGAACAAGAGGAAGCTTGGGTTCGTAAGCTTGTCGCCCTTTATCAAGAGCAGCTTACGTTTGGGGCAGAAATTGTGCCTTTGACGGAATTGTTCTTCAACGAATCTGTTGATTACAATGAAGCAGCTGCTGAGGTGTTAAGCGAAGAACAAGTTCCGGAAGTGTTGAACGGATTGATTGAACAAATCAGACCAATGGAGACATTCGAACCTGCTGAAATCAAGTCTGCGATTAAAGCAACACAAAAAGCAACCGGACACAAAGGCAAGAAATTGTTCATGCCGATCCGTGTTGCGGCAACAGGCCAGTCCCACGGACCAGAACTTCCGGATTCTTTATCATTGCTTGGTAAAGATGTGGTCATCGCAAGGCTTGAAGATGCAATCCAGCAATTCGGAAACTAAACGATACACATTTTAATTGAAATGTAATATAGTAAAAAGAAAACAATGATGATAAATCTGTGAAGAGGAGAAGTAAGGTGTGCCCTTTCTTAGTAGAGAGAACCATCATCGGCTGAAAGTGGTTCAAGGAAGGACGCCTGAAATGCACCTCTGAGACTCTTATTGAAGCGAGTAGATAGGAGCGGTTTTTCCACCGTTAGAGGAAGCTGAGAGAGAAGAGCATTCGTTCTTCTAAACAGAGTGGGACCGCGCCGAAAGCGTCTCTGTGAGTAATCACAGAGGCGTTTTTTATTTCATTTATTATGCTCCGTTAAAGCTTAATGTTGATTCGTTTAGAGATGATTGAGTGAAATTCGCGACATCCCTGCGAGAAAAACGAGCCCAGGCGAGACCTCTAAGAAATAATTTTTTAAAGAGAAAAATTTAACGGACAGGAGAGACGCTATTTGTGTACAAAACAGCTGCTTTTCCATATTTTCTACTCAATAAGGTCTCTGGTGTCCGTTAAAAAGACATCTGGGAATGAATTTCGTAAAAAAAACCAAAGCGCATGTAAAGGTTTTGGATAAAAGAAATCATAGTGGAGAGGAGTGACGTATATGTTTAAAACCTTGAAGGAAGATATCGATGTGGTATTCGACCAAGACCCTGCTGCAAGAAGCTATATTGAAGTGATTTTGACTTATTCAGGTCTACATGCCATTTGGGCGCATCGCTTCGCGCATTTTTTCTGGAAAAAGAAATTCTTCTTTATGGCCCGCGTCATATCGCAATTGAGCCGTTTCTTTACTGGTATTGAAATACATCCTGGGGCAAAGGTGGGCAGACGCTGTTTCATTGACCATGGAATGGGTGTCGTCATTGGCGAAACATGTGAAATCGGAGATAACGTAACCTTATTCCAGGGCGTAACATTAGGTGGAACCGGGAAAGAAAAAGGTAAACGTCACCCGACGCTTGAAGATCATACATTGGTTGCAACAGGTGCGAAAGTTTTAGGTTCGATCACGATAGGTAAGTGTTCTAAGGTGGGAGCGGGATCGGTCGTTTTACAAGATGTACCCCAAAATTCCACAGTCGTCGGTATACCTGGCAAGGTAGTGGTTCAAGATGGTGTTCGCGTGAAAGGTGATCTCGACCATAGCGACCTTCCGGACCCGGTATCGGATAAATTGAAAGTGATGGAGAAAGAAATCGAACGTTTGAAAGAAGATATCGAGTTTTTAAGAAGGAGTGAGTTGAAATGAGCATTCACATTTATAACACATTGACCCGGCAAAAAGAACCATTCAAACCGATTGAAGAAGGAAAAGTGAGCATGTATGTGTGTGGACCGACTGTCTACAACTACATTCATATCGGAAATGCGAGACCGCCGATCGTCTTCGATACGGTTCGCCGTTATCTCGAGTATCGAGGATATGATGTTCATTTCATCTCAAACTTCACAGATGTCGATGACAAAATCATCAAGGCTGCAAGAGAACTTGGTGAGGAAGTGCCAAGTCTAGCGGAAAGGTTCATAGAGGCCTACCACAACGATACATCCGAATTGAATGTCAGAAAAGCCGATCTCCATCCACGTGTAACTGAAACCATGGACGATATCATCGAATTCATTGAAACCTTGATTGAAAAAGGATACGCCTATGAATCAGGTGGAGACGTCTATTTCAGGACGAAGAAATTCAAGGATTACGGGAAGCTTTCCCAGCAATCGATTGATGAACTCCGTGTAGGTGCCAGGATCCAGATAGGAGAACACAAGGAAGATCCGTTAGATTTCGTCTTATGGAAAACAGCCAAGGAAGGAGAAATCTTCTGGGAAAGCCCGTGGGGAAAAGGAAGGCCAGGTTGGCATATCGAGTGCTCTGCCATGGTGAAAAAATATCTTGGAGACACAATTGACATCCACGCAGGCGGGCAAGACCTATCGTTTCCTCACCATGAAAACGAGATTGCTCAATCTGAAGCATTGAATAATAAGAAGATGGCAAATTATTGGATGCATAACGGGTATATTAACATCAACAATGAAAAAATGTCGAAGTCACTCGGGAACTTCATCCTCCTGCACGAGCTGATCAAAAAGGTTGACCCTCAAGCGTTCCGGTTCTTCATGCTGAATGTCCATTACAGACACCCGATTAACTTTACTGAAGAACTGCTTGAAAGTGCAATGACAAGTTTAGACCGGATCCGAACGACTGTTGAAAACCTCGAACATCGTATCGAGCATAGTGCGGATCTCAGTGTTGATAATGAAAAATGGCTGCAAAAAATCGAGGATTACAAGCAGCGGTTCATCAAGGAAATGGATGATGATTTCAACACCTCGAACGCAATCGCAACCTTGTTCGATTTGTCTAAAGAATCGAATGTATACCTACAAAAAAAGAATACAACCATTGAGGTGTTAGAGAAATTCGTTGCAGTTATTACGGAAATCGGAGAGGTCCTAGGCTTGGTTCTTAAAGCTGATAAGGAGTTATTGGACGAAGACATCGAAGGATTGATCGAAAAACGGAATCAAGCACGTAAAGAAAAGAACTTTCAGCTTGCTGATGAAATCCGAGACAACTTGATTGAGCAAGGCATCATACTTGAAGATACTCCTCAAGGAGTAAGGTGGAAACGGAAATCATGAAGGAGCCTTACAGTCAGTCAATCGCAGATCCGAAACAATTGAAATCCTCTGCGCTCGCTTATATTGGGGATGCTGTCTATGAAGTGTACATCCGTTCCTATTTGTTAGGGAAAGGAGAGGTCAAACCACACCAGCTTCACAAGCTTTCTACTCGTTACGTTTCAGCCAGAGCTCAAGCATCTGTCATTTTGGCGATGCTTGAGAACCTTGAACTGACGGAAGAAGAACAAGGCGTGGTCCGTAGGGGAAGGAATAGTAAAATGGGTACGATTCCGAAAAATACAGACATCCAGACCTACCGATATGGGACAGCCTTTGAAGCCTTGATTGGATTTCTGTATTTATCCGACAGTCAAGAGCGTTTGGATTCGATCATTGAAAAGGCGATAACCATCGTAGAAAAACCTGAAGGAGGGGAAAGCAGATGAATAATGATATCGTATCCGGAAGGAACCCTGTCCTCGAAGCACTTCGATCTGGACGAGACATCAACAAGATCATTGTGGCAGAAGGGGCACAGAAAGGGTCGATCGGACAAGTCATCAGTCAGGCTAAGAAAGAACGGATCCAAGTCCAGTATGTCCCAAAGAAAAAGCTGGATTCCCTGGCTGAAGGCGTCAATCATCAAGGTGTCCTGGCTTATGTAGCAGCTTATGATTATGCAGATATCGAGGATATTTTCGATCTAGCGAAAAAACAGAATGAAGATCCATTCTTCCTTGTGTTGGATGAAATCGAAGACCCTCATAATCTCGGGTCGATTTTAAGGACAGCCGATGCTTCCGGTGCGCATGGCGTGATCATACCGAAACGAAGGGCTGTAGGATTGACCTCTGCTGTGGCAAAGGCTTCGACAGGTGCAATTGAGTACGTGCCCGTTGTCCGTGTGACGAATATTGCAAGGACGATTGAAGACCTGAAGGCGCGTGGAGTATGGTTTGTTGCGACAGATGCCAGAGGAGACCAGGACTACACTGATGCGAAATACGATATGCCCATTGGGTTGGTCGTAGGAAGCGAGGGAAAAGGGATCGGTCGATTGGTGAAAGAAAAATGTGATTTTCTCGTATCTCTTCCAATGAAAGGTAAAGTGACTTCCTTGAATGCTTCGGTGGCTGCAGGTCTGTTGATGTACGAAGTATTCAGGCAACGAAGGTCTTCCGGTGAATAACGATGGAGATTCTACTGGTTGACGGCTATAACATGATAGGGGATTGGCCGGACCTCCGAATCCTTAGGGATGATGACCTTGCCGCTGCACGTGATCTCTTGGTCGATAAGATGGCAGAATACCAGGCATATACGGGCATGAGAGTTATCGTCGTTTTTGATGCCCATTATGTACCTGGAAACGAAACGAAATTCAAAAACTATCGGATCGAAGTTATTTTTACAAAAGAGAATGAATCGGCAGATGAGCGAATTGAAAAGCTGGCAAAAGAACTGAAAGACATCCGCACCAAAATCCATGTAGCTACATCTGATTTTCTTGAACAATGGGTTACATTCGGCCTTGGAGCTTTGCGGAAGTCTGCTCGGGAGCTGGCAATCGAGGTAGACAATATCGAAAAAAGAATCAGTCGAAAAGTGAAAGATATTCAAAATGAAAGGCGCTCTTCAGCCTTGACACTGTCAGATGAAGTGGCAGAAATTTTTGAAAAATGGCGGCGAGGGGACCGGTGAGTGGTTGACGCTTGTCGAATGTGACTGTATAATATTTCTATATCTAGGTCGCCATGGTCGGAGGGATTCTCGTGAGCATAGAACTCAAAGAGATTGTACACCCGAAATTTGACGAGCTTGAAGATGAGTTGATTGTGGAGCAGGTTCACGAAGGTAATAGCCCCGCACTTGAATACTTAATCAACAAGTACAAGAATTTCGTCCGCGCAAAAGCACGGTCTTATTTTTTGATTGGTGCGGATCGCGAAGACATCATTCAAGAAGGTATGATTGGACTTTACAAAGCTATCCGTGATTTTAAAGAGGACAAGCTATCTTCTTTCAAAGCTTTCGCTGAACTTTGTATTACTCGCCAGATGATAACCGCCATAAAAACTGCAACAAGACAAAAACACATTCCGCTTAATTCATACGTATCACTCGATAAACCAATCTATGATGAAGAATCTGATCGGACGCTGTTAGATGTCATATGTGGTTCAAGGGTAACAGACCCGGAAGAGCTGATCATCAATCAAGAAGAATTTGATGATATCGAACTCAAAATGGGAGAACTGTTAAGTGATCTGGAACGGAAAGTATTGATGCTTTATCTTGATGGACGATCTTATCAGGAGATTTCAGTTGATTTGAATCGTCACGTGAAATCAATTGACAATGCCCTTCAACGAGTAAAAAGAAAACTTGAACGTTATCTCGAGTTAAGAGAAGTTGGATTATAGCGAAGTTTAAAGAAAACTTGGCAAAGTCAAGCCTGTGGCTGAGCCTAGTTACGCTTAAACTGAAGAAAGTAATAAATACTTCTTCAACTGTAAAAAAGATCGAAATAATACGGCGACTTTTGAACGCGCATTCATTGATTGACAGGGAAGGATATGTCCCTGTTTTTTTCTTGCACTTTATAGGTGACTCAAAAAGCCAATGAATGATAAACTGCGAATTTCTACGTTACTTCGTTTTACGGCTCTATGAAAGAGCGTATGTACTTGCGTCTACTAGTAAACATTTGGAGAAAGCTTCCTCGGTACAACTCGTAGTAATGATGCAAGTATCGCTGTCGCTCCGGTCCTTAAAACCATCGTGCCTTGAACTTCTTATTTCTGATTCGTCAACTTTTCGACTTTTTAGACTTTAATGCTGCTTCAAAAGTCACAAATATACATTTGAAAAACATGTCCGGAGTGCTTCGGAGCACGCTCTGGTTGCGTTGACAGGACTATACCCCTGTGATAAAGTGTATAGCATAAAATGGACAAAGTATGGGTTAAACTCGAAAATTGTTCGGATTTTTGATGTGTTCTGGAGATGATTACTGATGCGTACGAAGGTCATACTTGCTTGTGAACAATGTAAGCAACGAAACTATTCGACTAAGAAGAACAAAGCAAGTGATCAAGGTCGAATCGAAATGAAAAAGTTCTGCAAACATTGCCAGACGCACACGTTACATCGTGAAACCAAATGAAATCCGTCCAACGATCAGATAAATAGAACCGTATTGCCTACGGTAGCCGCCGATTCAACATTGAACCTGTCACTTTATGCAAATCAACATGGCAAAACGGTAAGTTTAGGGAGTTTTTCATTCATAACCAATTTTACTGGGGGGTAAAATAAATGGCTGGTATTGCACAAAAAACAGGTAGGTTTTTCACTAATGTCGTCAGGGAACTAAAAAGGGTTTCTTGGCCGAATCGTAAAGAATTGACAAAGTACACAATTACTGTTTTGACGACAGTAATTTTCATCGTAATATTCTTTGCATTGATTGACCAAGGATTAACTTGGGTCATTGAAACCGTATTTGAATAATTGAAGGTACTTGATTAATCTGAAAAACAAATGGCTACAATGGTAAAGTATATCCGTTTGGGAGGGAAAGGACGATCGTGTCCTCACAAGTTATGGAAAAAAGATGGTATGTAGTACACACGTATTCTGGATACGAAAACAAGGTAAAAGCGAACCTGGAAAAGCGAGTTGAATCAATGGGCATGGAGGATAAGATCTTCCGTGTGCTTGTGCCGCAAGAAGAAGAAACAGAAATTAAAAACGGCAAGAAGAAGACCGCTATGAAGAAGGTGTTCCCAGGGTATGTCTTGACAGAGATGGTCATGACAGACGATTCTTGGTATGTCGTACGGAATACACCTGGTGTTACAGGATTCGTAGGTTCTACGGGTTCAGGATCGAAACCTACACCCCTGTTACCTGAAGAAGTAGATCGTATTCTATCTAGCATGGGACTTGAAAAACCAAAAGCTGAAGTCGATTATGAAGTTAAAGAAAGTGTGAAGATCAAAGAAGGTCCTTTTGCGAATTTCGTAGGCTCTGTTGAAGATATCGACATCGATAAACAAAAGCTTAAGGTCCACGTCAACATGTTCGGAAGAGAGACTCCCGTTGAAGTTGGGTTTACTCAAGTGGAGAAGATCCAATAGCTAGACGGATGATAAACAGCGAATTTCCGACGCAGGAATTACCAACACAGGGTTATTTCTTTAAGCGAAATTCACGACACTCCTTCGGGAAAAAAGAACTTATTAAAGGACTTTGTCGGCTTTTCAACAAAACTTTCAAGAAAATGTTGAAATGTAAAACAGGAAATGATAGAATTTTAATGTTTGAAACAACCCGATATAAAATTGGGAGGGTTGGCGTACGTCAGCCCCGTTATTGAGTGGGAGGGCCAAAAGAGCCCAATATACCACATCACGGACTAAGGAGGTGTGTCACGTGGCTAAAAAGGTAATTAAGGTAGTAAAATTGCAAATTCCTGCAGGGAAAGCAAACCCAGCACCACCAGTAGGACCGGCTTTAGGTCAAGCAGGTGTTAACATCATGGGATTCTGTAAAGAATTCAACGCAAGAACTTCTGATCAAGCTGGTATGATTATCCCGGTTGAAATTACGGTTTTTGAAGACCGTTCATTTACATTCATTACGAAAACTCCACCGGCTGCAGTATTGTTGAAAAAAGCAGCAGGTATCGAGTCAGGTTCTGGAGAACCAAACCGTAACAAGGTTGCAACGGTTAAGCGTGATAAGGTAAAAGAGATCGCTGAGACGAAAATGCCTGACCTTAATGCTGCAAACGTAGAATCTGCCATGCGTATGGTAGAAGGTACTGCGCGCAGTATGGGTATTGTAATTGAGGACTAATCATGCATAGCACATAAGGTTGCGTTTTTCGCAACCTTTCTTATGGCGCTGAATTGGCGCACAAGTGGGAGGATATTCCGTAAAAACCACACTTAAGGAGGAAATGAAATTGGCTAAAAAAGGAAAGAAGTATCAAGAAGCTTCAAAGCTTGTTGATCGTTCCAATCAATATGGTGCAAACGAAGCGATCGAGCTTGTGAAAAAAGCAGCTCCAGCTAAGTTTGACGAAACTGTAGAAGTTGCTGTACGTCTTGGGGTTGACCCTAAGAAAGCAGACCAACAAGTTCGTGGAGCAGTTGTACTTCCGAACGGAACTGGTAAAACACAACGTGTTCTTGTTTTTGCAAAAGGTGATAAAGCGAAGGAAGCAGAAGCTGCTGGAGCTGATTATGTAGGGGATGCTGATTACATCAACAAAATCAACCAAGGTTGGTTCGAATTTGACGTAATCGTTGCAACACCAGACATGATGGGTGAAGTTGGTAAGCTTGGTCGTGTATTAGGACCTAAAGGCTTGATGCCGAACCCGAAAACAGGAACAGTAACATTCGAAGTTGAAAAAGCAGTTCAAGAAATCAAAGCTGGTAAGGTTGAATACCGTGTAGACAAGCAAAGTAACGTTCACTGCCCAATTGGTAAAGTATCGTTCGAAGATGACAAGCTTGTAGAAAACTTGACTACAATCATCGACACATTGATCAAAGTCAAGCCAGCGGCAGCTAAAGGAACTTACATCAAGAACATTGCTATCGCCTCAACTATGGGACCTGGAATCAAAGTCAGCCCGAATAGCTTTGCCACAAAATAAGCTGTTGACTTTTAGATGCACCCAAGATATAATAACTATCGGCAATTGAATAGGTCATACCGTAGACAGTAGGTGCGAGGAATCGCTTAATTCCCTGCCGAGGTGTGTTGAAATTCATACATCGTTATGATTTTATGACACTACGCCTTTATGTCTGCAGACATAAAGGCTTTTTTCATGAGTTGTGCAAACAACTGCGGTATGAAAAAACAGGAGGTGTAAAAATGAGCGTACTTGAACAAAAGAAACAGTTAGTTTCAACAATTGCAGATCAGCTTCGTAATAGTAAAGCTACGATCTTCGTAGATTACCGCGGACTGGATGTTGCTGAAGTAACTGAATTGCGTAAGCAACTTCGTGATGCTGGTATCACTTTCAAAGTATACAAAAACACGATGACTCGTCGTGCTGCTGAGGAAGCTGAGCTTGGCGGATTGAGTGAATCACTAGTTGGACCTACAGCGATCGCTTTCAGTGATGATGAGGTTGTTGCTCCAGCTAAGATTTTGAACAACTTCGCTAAAGAACACGAAGCGTTAGTAATCAAAACTGGTGTAATCGAAGGTCAGATCACATCTGTCGAGAACATCAAAGCACTTGCTGAACTTCCATCACACGAAGGACTTCTTTCTATGCTTCTTAGCGTACTTCAAGCACCAATGCGTAACTTCGCGTTGGCTACGAAAGCTGTTGCAGATCAAAAAGAAGAGCAAGGTGCATAATCTGGATTTTCAAAATAACGGAAACGTTTATTTAATTTAAAAAACAACTAATAGGAGGATTTAACAATGAGTAAAGATCAAATCATTGATGCAATTAAAGAAATGTCTGTACTAGAACTTAACGATCTAGTAAAAGCAATCGAAGAAGAATTTGGAGTAACTGCTGCAGCACCTGTAGCTGTTGCTGGCGGCGCTGCTGAAGGTGGAGCTGAAGAAAAATCTGAATTTGACGTAGTCCTTGAAAACGCTGGAGCATCTAAGATCAAAGTCATCAAGGTAGTTCGTGAAATCACAGGTCTTGGACTTAAAGACGCTAAAGAACTAGTAGACGGAGCTCCAAAGCCACTTAAAGAAGGCGTAGCTAAAGAAGAAGCTGAAGAAATGAAAGCTAAGCTTGAAGAAGTTGGAGCTACGATCGAACTTAAGTAATCTTAAATGAAATTCAAAAAGGAACTAGTCAGCTTTTTGAATCATTGTTCTACTACAAAAGAAGCTCGCGTGAATCGCGGGCTTTTTTTCTTGCTATAGTCAACAGCGTGTATAGGCATGTATATTTACCACAGCAAAGAGTTATACAAGATGTTAGGACTTCCTTCGATCATAGTAAGTTATCTAAGGAGATGGCAAAATGGGAGATCATTATTATTCGAGTAAACCTGTTTCACAGAGCGATATGAAAGATTGGTCGTTTACATTAAAGGGTCGCGCTTTTCGCTTTTATTCAGATTCGGGTGTTTTCTCAAAAAGAGAAGTGGATTTCGGCAGCCGGCTTTTAATAGAAACATTTGAAAAACCAGAAGCAGATGGTGGGATTTTAGATATGGGCTGTGGATATGGTCCGATCGGATTGTCCCTTGCGGCTGCCTATCCAGATACATTGGTTTCGATGGTTGATATAAACGAACGGGCAATCGAGCTCTCGAAAAAGAACGCGATGCGCAATCAATTGGACAATGTGACCATCTATCAAAGCAACTTATTTGAGCAGGTAAGAAAAAATGATTTCGGTGCTATCCTTACGAATCCGCCGATCCGTGCAGGGAAAAGCGTTGTTCATGCGATATTTGAACAGGCGTATGATCATCTTGTGAATGATGGAGAACTTTGGATCGTCATTCAAAAGAAACAGGGAGCTCCATCAGCTATCGAAAAGCTAGAGTCCATTTTCGTGAATGTCGAAGTCGTAGAGCGGAATAAAGGGTATTTTATTATTCGCTCGAAAAAGTGTTGACTCGAATTTGGGTCTATGGTAATATTATAAAATGCCAAAGATACGTGTATTTTCACCAGTTGAATTTTTAGCGCAAAATTTGCATAAAAATCAAATGGTGTGGGAAAAATAGTATAATCATTTGTTTGTTTGGAAAAAATGTGGTTATATAACCCTTTTTTTCTTTTTGCACGTCATGAAAGTGAAAAGTCTGCTTTCAAAGAATAAGTGCAAGAGCCTTTAGGATCTACCTTAAGGTGAAAAGGCTATTGTCGCTATTTTAGCTTGGCATTAGCCAAGTTTTCTTTTTACTCTACGAACGGCATTGATAGATTTTCATCTGCTGACGCTGGTAGGGTAGGAAGGGGACAACTGGCAACCACCTATATAAAGATTGGTGTTTGCTTCGTTTTTCTAGTTTTTATAACTAGTTGCTTGACGATACTATGCTGGATTTGAGGGGTGAATCAGTTGACAGGTCAACTCATTCAGTTTGGACGCCACCGCCAACGGAGAAGCTATGCAAGAATTAATGAAGTTTTGGAACTTCCAAACCTCATTGAAATCCAAACTTCCTCCTATCAATGGTTTCTTGATGAGGGTTTGAGAGAGATGTTCCACGACATTTCTCCAATTGAGGATTTCACAGGTAACTTAGTGCTTGAGTTCATCGATTATAGTTTAGGAGAGCCTAAGTATTCTGTAGAGGAGTCCAAGGAGCGAGACGTTACCTATGCCGCTCCGCTTCGTGTTAAGGTACGCCTGATTAACAAAGAGACAGGTGAAGTGAGGGAACAAGAAGTGTTCATGGGAGATTTCCCTTTGATGACGGACACTGGTACTTTCATCATCAACGGAGCAGAACGCGTAATTGTCTCACAACTCGTTCGTTCACCGAGCGTGTATTACAATCAAAAATTGGACAAAAACGGCAAAAGAGGTTTCACAGCTACGGTAATTCCAAACCGAGGCGCATGGTTAGAGCTTGAAACAGATGCTAAAGACGTCGTCCATGTTCGTATCGACCGTACTCGCAAAATACCAGTGACGGTCTTGTTGCGTGCATTAGGGTTTGGTTCTGATCAAGAAATCATCGATTTGCTAGGGGAAGATGAGTACCTTCGTAATTCACTAGAAAAAGATAATACAGAAGGTACAGAAAAAGCGCTTCTTGAAATTTATGAGCGTTTACGTCCAGGAGAGCCCCCTACAGTAGATAATGCTAAAAGTCTATTAGAGTCCCGTTTCTTTGATCCGAAGCGTTATGATCTTGCGAACGTTGGACGCTATAAGATTAACAAAAAGCTTCATATTAAAAACCGTCTATTCAATCAGCGCCTAGCTGAAACGATTGCGGATCCTGAAACTGGCGAAGTGATTGCAGAAGAAGGAACGGTTCTTGATCGCCGTCTTCTTGAGCGTATTCTGCCGGCTTTAGAAAAAGATGAAGCATTTAAAGAAGTTACACCTGCGGGTGGAGTGATTGAAGATGAACCAGTTCGACTTCAATCTATTAAAATATACTCTCCGGTTGAAGGTGAGCAAGATCAGGTGATCAATGTGATTGGAAACGGTCAGATCGATCGTTCCATCAAAAACATTACACCGGCTGACATCATTGCTTCCATCAATTATTTCTTTAACCTGCTACATGGTGTAGGTTTAACAGATGATATCGATCACCTTGGTAATCGTCGACTCCGTTCTGTAGGAGAACTTTTACAAAATCAATTCCGTATCGGTCTATCCCGTATGGAACGTGTTGTCCGTGAACGTATGTCCATTCAAGACACGAACTCGATTACACCGCAAGCACTGATCAATATAAGACCGGTAATTGCATCAATCAAAGAGTTCTTCGGAAGCTCACAGCTCTCACAGTTCATGGATCAGACGAATCCATTGGCAGAGCTTACCCATAAACGTCGTTTATCTGCACTTGGACCTGGTGGTTTGACGCGTGAACGTGCTGGATTCGAAGTCCGTGACGTCCACTACTCCCACTATGGCCGTATGTGTCCGATTGAAACGCCTGAAGGTCCGAACATCGGATTGATCAACTCTCTGTCAAGCTATGCGAAGGTCAACGAATACGGATTTATCGAAACGCCTTATCGACGTGTCGATCCTGAAACAGGGAAAGTGACGGCTCAGATCGATTACTTGACGGCTGATGAACAAGACAATTATGTGGTCGCACAGGCGAACGCAAAGCTAGCAGAAGACGGATCATTTGTCGATGAAGAGGTCATTGCGCGTTATCGTGACCAGAACACAATTGCAAAACGCGACAAAATCGATTACATGGACGTATCACCTAAACAGGTCGTTTCAGCAGCGACCGCTTGTATCCCGTTCTTAGAAAACGATGACTCTAACCGTGCATTGATGGGTGCGAACATGCAGCGGCAGGCTGTACCATTGATGGTTCCTGAGTCACCAATCGTTGGAACAGGAATGGAGCACGTTTCTGCAAAAGACTCTGGCGCTGCTGTCATTTGTAAACACGAAGGTATTGTCGAGAAGGTTTCTGCAGCTCGTGTTTACATTCGTCGAATTGAAATAGTCGACGGTAAAGAAATAAAAGGTGATTTGGACCGTTATAACTTGATGAAATTCGTCCGATCAAACCAAGGAACTTGTTATAACCAACGTCCGATCGTCAGTCAAGGAGACCGGGTGACCAAAGGGGAAATCCTCGCAGATGGTCCTTCGATGGAACTTGGTGAACTTGCTCTTGGGCGAAACGTACTCGTTGGTTTCATGACATGGGACGGATATAACTATGAGGATGCCGTCATCATGAGTGAACGTCTGGTGAAAGATGACGTCTATACTTCGATCCATATTGAAGAGTATGAGTCAGAAGCACGAGATACGAAGCTTGGACCAGAAGAAATCACACGTGATATTCCAAATGTCGGTGAAGATGCGCTTAAAAACTTAGACGAACGCGGAATCATCCGTGTTGGTGCTGAAGTAAAAGACGGGGACATCCTGGTCGGTAAAGTAACGCCTAAGGGTGTAACTGAGCTGACAGCAGAAGAACGTCTCTTACATGCGATTTTCGGTGAAAAAGCGCGTGAAGTCCGTGATACATCACTTCGGGTACCTCACGGCGGCGACGGAATCGTCCATGATGTAAAAGTCTTCAACCGTGAAGATGGCGATGAGCTTCCTCCAGGAGTCAATCAGCTCGTACGTGCTTACATCGTACAGAAGCGGAAGATTCATGAAGGAGATAAGATGGCAGGACGTCACGGTAACAAAGGTGTTATTTCCAGGATTTTACCTGAAGAAGATATGCCGTACTTGCCTGACGGTACACCGATCGATATCATGCTGAACCCTCTAGGGGTACCATCACGTATGAACATCGGTCAGGTATTGGAGCTTCACTTGGGTATGGCAGCTAGAGAACTGAAACTTCATATGGCGACACCAGTATTCGATGGTGCGCGTGAAGAAGACGTTTGGGAAACACTCGATGAAGCAGGTCTATCAAGAGACGGTAAGACAGTTCTATACGACGGTCGAACAGGAGAACCGTTTGATAACCGTATTTCTGTCGGGGTCATGTATATGATCAAGCTGGCTCACATGGTAGATGATAAGCTACATGCTCGTTCAACAGGACCTTACTCACTCGTAACCCAGCAGCCTCTAGGTGGTAAAGCCCAGTTCGGCGGACAGCGTTTCGGTGAGATGGAGGTTTGGGCGCTTGAAGCATACGGTGCAGCCTACACGCTCCAAGAGATCCTCACAGTCAAGTCCGATGATGTTGTCGGCCGTGTGAAGACGTATGAAGCGATCGTCAAAGGCGAAAACGTTCCTGAACCAGGTGTTCCGGAGTCCTTTAAAGTATTGATCAAAGAACTTCAGAGCCTTGGAATGGATGTCAAGATGCTTACGAGCGACGAACAGGAAATCGAAATGCGTGAACTGGATGATGAAGAGGAAAACTCTAACGATAAATTGAACTTGAACGTAGAAACCCAATCCGTCGGTGAATAAGGGTATAGCAGCATATCATAAGGGAGGTAGACCCCTTGATCGATGTAAATAACTTTGAGTATATGAAAATTGGTCTTGCTTCACCTGATAAGATCCGTTCTTGGTCTCGTGGTGAAGTCAAGAAACCGGAAACGATTAACTACCGTACGTTGAAGCCTGAAAAAGATGGGCTTTTCTGTGAAAGAATTTTCGGTCCGCAAAAGGACTGGGAGTGTCACTGTGGTAAATACAAGCGCGTCCGCTATAAGGGCGTCGTTTGTGACCGCTGTGGTGTAGAAGTCACACGTGCAAAAGTTCGACGTGAACGCATGGGACATATCGAACTTGCTGCACCAGTTTCTCATATCTGGTACTTCAAAGGCATTCCGAGCAGAATGGGCCTTGTGCTGGATATGTCTCCTAGAGCACTTGAGGAAGTGATTTATTTCGCTTCATGGGTAGTGACGGAGCCAGGTGAAACACCACTTGAGAGGAAACAACTTTTATCCGAAAAAGAATATCGTTCTTACCGTGAAAAGTATGGTCAAGGATTTACAGCACAAATGGGTGCGGAATCCATCAAGAAACTTCTAGAAGATATCGATCTTGATAAAGAAGTAGCGGTATTGAAAGAAGAACTGAAGACTGCACAAGGACAAAGACGTACTCGAGCAATCAAAAGACTTGAAGTATTAGAAGCGTTCCGTCATTCAGGAAACCTCACTTCATGGATGATTCTCGAAGTGCTGCCGGTCATCCCACCGGAACTTCGTCCTATGGTCCAATTGGATGGCGGTCGATTTGCGACATCCGACCTTAACGACTTATACCGTCGGGTGATCAACCGTAACAACCGTCTGAAGCGTCTATTGGATCTTGGTGCACCGAATATCATCGTCCAAAACGAGAAACGTATGCTCCAAGAAGCTGTGGATGCATTGATCGATAATGGACGACGCGGCAGACCGGTCACAGGACCAGGAAACCGTCCGTTGAAATCCCTCTCCCATATGTTGAAGGGTAAACAAGGTCGTTTCCGTCAAAACCTGCTTGGTAAACGTGTCGACTATTCTGGTCGTTCCGTTATCGTTGTAGGTCCTAACTTGAAAATGTATCAGTGTGGTCTTCCAAAAGAGATGGCACTTGAACTATTCAAACCGTTTGTCATGAAAGAGTTGGTCAACAAAGGCCTTGCTCATAACATCAAGAGTGCGAAGCGTAAAGTTGAACGCGTCCAACCTGAAGTATGGGATGTACTTGAAGAAGTCATCAAAGAACACCCCGTTCTTTTGAACCGTGCACCTACACTTCACCGTTTGGGAATCCAGGCATTCGAACCGACATTAGTTGAAGGCCGTGCGATTCGTCTTCACCCGCTAGTATGTACAGCATACAATGCGGACTTTGATGGAGACCAAATGGCGGTTCACGTTCCATTGTCAGCAGAAGCTCAAGCTGAAGCACGTATCTTGATGCTTGCAGCACAAAACATTTTGAACCCGAAAGATGGAAAGCCGGTTGTAACACCGTCTCAGGATATGGTATTAGGGAACTACTACCTTACCCTTGAACGGAAAGGCGCTATCGGTGAGGGTATGATCGTCAATGATACGAATGAAGCACTCACTGCATACCAGAATGGTTATGTGCATCTTCATACACGTGTCGCAATTCCGGCGAAAGCACTCGGTAAAGGTTCATTTACTGAGGAGCAGAATAGTAAATTGTTAATCACGACGATTGGTAAGTTGATTTTCAACGAAATCTTGCCGCCGTCATTCCCATATATCAACGAACCGACTGAGTACAATCTGGAAGTAGCAACCCCCGAGAAGTACTTTATCGATCCAACCGTTGATTTGAATGAGGAACTCGATAAGCGTGAATTGATTCCGCCTTTCAAGAAAGGTATATTAGGAAAGATCATTGCAGAGGTCTTCAAACGATTCAAAATCACAGAAACCTCTAGAATGCTTGACCGAATGAAAGATCTTGGATTCAAATACGCGACTAAAGCAGGTATTACCGTTGGTGTATCTGACATCGTGGTCCTCTCTGAGAAGAAGGAGATCCTTGAAGAAGCTGAAGAGAAAGTCACAAAAGTATTACAGCAATTCCGTCGAGGACTCATCACAGAAGAAGAACGTTATGATCGTGTCATCTCCATCTGGAGTAATGCGAAGGATGCAATCCAAGAAAAACTGATGGTTTCATTGGATCCTTATAACCCGATCTTCATGATGAGTGATTCAGGTGCCCGTGGTAACGCATCAAACTTCACCCAGCTTGCTGGAATGCGTGGATTGATGGCTAACCCGGCTGGTCAAATCATCGAACTTCCGATCAAGTCAAGTTTCCGTGAAGGTCTTACGGTCCTTGAATACTTCATTTCAACGCATGGTGCTCGTAAAGGTCTAGCTGATACAGCACTTAAGACCGCCGACTCTGGTTATCTGACTCGTCGTCTTGTTGACGTTGCACAAGATGTCATTGTCCGTGAAAAAGATTGCGGAACAGATCGAGGTCTGACTGTCAAAGCGATTAAGGAAGGAAATGAAGTCATCGAACCGCTCGATGAACGATTGATTGGTCGTGTAGCGTTCAAGACGATCCAACATCCTGAAAATGATTCTGTCATTGTCGGACGTAACGAATTGATTACAGAAGACATTGCGAAAGAAATTATTGACCTTGGAATTGAAGAAGTCGTCATTCGTTCTGCATTTACATGTAACACCCGTCACGGTGTATGTAACTTGTGTTATGGACGCAACCTGGCTACAGGTACTGAAGTTGAAGTTGGGGAAGCTGTCGGAATCATCGCTGCTCAATCAATCGGTGAGCCAGGAACCCAGCTTACAATGCGTACATTCCATACAGGTGGAGTTGCAGGAGACGATATCACACAGGGTCTGCCTCGTATCCAAGAATTGTTTGAAGCGCGTAACCCGAAAGGTCAAGCAGTCATTTCTGAGCTTGATGGCACGGTTACTGCGATCAACGAAGTTCGCGATAAACGTGAAATCACAGTACAAGGTGAAGTTGAGAGCCGTTCGTACACCATCCCTTACGGTGCACGTATCAAAGTAAAAGTAGATGATACGATTGTTGCCGGCCAAGAACTGACAGAAGGTTCGATCGATCCGAAAGAACTGATGAAGGTTTCCGGTGTCGATGCAGTCCAAAATTATCTGCTTCGCGAAGTGCAGAAGGTTTACCGTATGCAAGGGGTGGAAATCGGTGATAAGCACGTTGAGGTAATGGTTCGTCAAATGATGCGGAAAGTACGTGTTATTGAAGCTGGAGATACAAACGTCTTACCGGGATCGCTTATCGACATCAACCAATTTACAGATGTCAATACGCAAGTCCTGTTAGAAGGCGGTCAACCAGCTACAGGACGACCGATCTTACTTGGAATCACGAAAGCATCCCTTGAAACTGAGTCATTCTTATCAGCTGCTTCCTTCCAGGAAACGACACGTGTCCTGACTGATGCAGCAATCAAAGGTAAGCGTGATGAGTTGCTTGGACTGAAAGAGAATGTCATCATCGGTAAGCTTGTACCAGCAGGAACAGGAATGTCGCGTTATCGCAGCATCGTTCCAGTTGGAGAACAAACCGAGTTGGAAGCGACTGAAGAATCTGTTGGCACAGAAGAATTAGTCACACAAGATTAATTGTATTGTTGACAACATTTTTCAACTCTGATAATATAACGGAGTGCTTTCATATAAACCTGTTGCTTTGGAGGATATAAAAACAAATGTCTTATGAAAAAGTGACGCAGGCAACCAATTTTATTGTTGGCACGAAGCAAACAATAAAAGCCCTTCAGAATGGGGAAGTGAAAGAGTTAATCGTTGCAAATGATGCAGATCAGCGTGTAACGAATAAAGTCGTTCACATCGCAAAAGAAAAAAGCGTTCCTGTCACAAACGTCGAATCTATGAAAAAGCTTGGAAAAGCTTGCGGAATTGACGTTGGTGCCGCAACGGTTGCGATAATAGGATAAAATTGTTTTTGCCAGGGCTCTTTAGCCCTGCGCAAAAACTTTATTTTGTCCAAAAATGAACCACCTGGATGTGTGGGCTAGGAATACAAGTATTAGAAGGGAGGATATAAAATGCCTACTATTAACCAATTGGTACGTAAGGGTCGTCATTCAAAAGGTAAGAAATCCGACTCTCCAGCACTTAACAAAGGCTACAATAGCTTCAAGAAAGTAAACACTGATCTTTCTTCTCCGCAAAAGCGCGGTGTTTGTACACGTGTTGGTACAATGACACCTAAGAAGCCGAACTCTGCACTTCGTAAGTATGCGCGTGTTCGTTTGACTAACCAGATTGAAGTTACAGCTTACATTCCTGGAATTGGTCACAACCTACAAGAACACAGTGTTGTACTTATCCGTGGAGGTCGTGTAAAAGACTTACCAGGGGTACGTTACCACATCGTTCGTGGTGCACTAGATACTGCTGGAGTCAATGACCGTAGACAAGGTCGTTCTAAGTATGGAACGAAGAAGCCTAAAGATGAAAAGAAATAATAGGTAGTTCAAAAGTCATCAAATGATGAACGGCGAATTTCTACGTTCCTTGGTTTTACCGGTCCTCATGTATTGAACACATACATTCCGGTCCTCAAAACCATCACGCCTTGAACTTCTTGTTCCTGATTCGCTAACTTTTGAACCTTCATTGAAAAATCATCAAATGATGAACGGCAACTGTGCCGCTTTTGAACACTCGAAAATATTGACAACTTTTGAAAGGAGGGGACTACATGCCTCGTAAAGGACCTGTAGAACGTCGTGATGTATTACCAGATCCAATTTATAAATCTAAACTTGTGACACGCCTAATCAACAAAATCATGGTTGATGGAAAAAGAGGTGTAGCGCAAACGATCTTATATAATGCGTTCAACATCGTACAAGAGAAAACAAACCAGGATCCAATGGAAGTACTTGACCAAGCACTTAAGAACATCATGCCAGTTCTTGAAGTAAGAGCTCGTCGTGTTGGTGGTGCAAACTATCAAGTACCGGTCGAAGTACGCCCTGAGCGTCGTTCGACACTTGGACTTCGTTGGTTAGTGAACTACTCTCGTCTTCGTGGAGAAAAAACGATGGAAGAGAGATTAGCATACGAAATCATGGATGCAGCTAACAACACTGGTGCTTCTGTCAAGAAGCGTGAAGACATGCACAAGATGGCTGAAGCGAACAAAGCATTCGCTCACTATCGTTGGTAAGATCAAAGAAATAATAAACTATCAATCACATTCGAAGGAAGGAGAAAGACCCTATGGCAAGAGAGTTCTCCTTGAAAGATACACGTAATATCGGGATCATGGCTCACATTGATGCTGGTAAGACGACTACGACAGAACGTATCTTATTCTATACAGGACGTATCCACAAAATTGGTGAAACTCATGAGGGAGCTTCACAAATGGACTGGATGGAGCAGGAACAAGAGCGCGGAATCACAATCACTTCCGCTGCTACAACTGCTCAATGGAAAGACCACCGTATCAACATCATCGATACACCAGGACACGTAGACTTCACTGTTGAAGTTGAACGTTCATTACGGGTATTAGATGGAGCAGTAGCGGTTCTTGATGCTCAATCCGGAGTTGAACCGCAAACAGAAACAGTATGGCGTCAAGCGACAACATACCATGTACCACGTATCGTGTTCATCAACAAGATGGACAAAATCGGAGCAGATTTCATCTACTCCCTTGGAACGCTACGTGAACGTCTAGGTGCTAACGCACATGCGATCCAGCTTCCAATCGGAGCAGAGGATGACTTCCAAGGAATCATCGATCTTGTAGAAATGAAGGCTTATTTCTATGAAGATGATCTAGGCACTCGTACACAAGCAGGTGAAATTCCAGACGAGTACAAAGAACTCGCTGAAGAATATCACGGAAAGCTTGTTGAAGCAGTAGCTGAATTAGACGAAGACCTAATGATGAAGTATTTGGAAGGTGAAGAGCTTACAGTTGAAGAACTGAAAGATGGTATCCGTAAAGGTACTGTCAATGTTGAATTCTACCCAGTTCTTTGTGGTTCTGCATTCAAGAATAAAGGTGTTCAACTAGTATTGGATGCTACACTGGATTACTTACCATCTCCATTAGATGTACCTCCAATCAAAGGTTTCATCCCAGAAGGTGATGAAGAGAAGGAAGTTACACGTGAAGCAGACGATAATGGTCCATTCTCTGCCTTAGCATTTAAGGTTATGACGGACCCTTACGTTGGTAAATTGACATTCTTCCGTGTGTACTCTGGTACACTTGACTCTGGATCATACATCAAAAACTCTACGAAGAATAAGCGTGAACGTGTAGGACGTATCCTGCAAATGCACGCAAACTCTCGTGAGGAGATCTCAACTGTATATGCAGGGGATATCGCTGCTGCAGTTGGATTGAAGGATACATCTACTGGTGACACTCTTTGTGCCGAGAATGATATGGTCATCCTTGAATCAATGGACTTCCCAGAGCCGGTTATCTCATTATCCGTTGAGCCTAAGTCTAAGGCTGACCAAGACAAGATGGCAATCGCTCTTGCGAAATTGGCTGAAGAGGATCCAACATTCAAAACTGAAACGAACCAAGAAACTGGACAGACGATCATTTCTGGAATGGGTGAACTTCACCTTGACATCATCGTTGACCGTATGCGTCGTGAGTTTAAAGTTGATGCGAATGTTGGGGCACCTCAAGTTGCTTACCGTGAAACAATCCGCAAAGGCGCGAAAGTTGAAGGTAAGTTCGTACGTCAATCAGGTGGGCGTGGTCAATACGGTCACGTTTGGATTGAATTCGAACCAAACGAAGAGGGTGCAGGATTCGAATTTGAGAACAAGATCGTCGGTGGGGTTGTACCTCGTGAATACATTCCAGCGGTACAAAACGGAATCGAAGAAGCTATGCAAAACGGTATGATTGCAGGATACCCTGTAATTGACCTTAAAGCTAAAATCTACGACGGTTCATACCACGATGTTGACTCAAACGAAATGGCGTTTAAGATTGCTGGTTCCATGGCATTAAAGAACGCTAAACAATATTGTTCTCCAGTTCTTCTTGAGCCAATGATGAAAGTTGAAGTTGTTGTGCCTGAAGAATACATGGGAGATATCATGGGAGATGTAACATCTCGCCGTGGTAGAGTTGAAGGTATGGAAGCTCGCGGTAACGCTCAAGTTATCCGTGCAATGGTACCTCTATCTGAAATGTTCGGTTATGCGACTACACTACGTTCTAGAACGCAAGGTCGCGGAACTTACACTATGCACTTTGAAAAGTACGAAGAAGTACCAAAGTCCATTTCAGAAGAAATCATCAAAAAAGTAAGCGGTCAATAATCGTTTACGACTTGTACAAGAAAGTACATTTATTGTAAGCTAAGATAGGTGAAGTAATATTCGTCTATCTTACAAATAAAAAAATAACTATCTTTTATATTTAAAGGAGGAACATACTCATGGCAAAAGAAAAATTTGATCGTTCCAAAGACCACGTTAACATTGGTACAATTGGACACGTTGACCATGGTAAAACTACACTAACTGCAGCAATCACTACAGTACTTCACAAGAAGTCTGGTAAAGGTGAAGCTCGTGCATACGACCAAATCGATGGTGCTCCAGAAGAGCGTGAGCGTGGAATCACAATCGCTACTGCACACGTTGAGTACGAAACTGACAACCGTCACTATGCACACGTTGACTGCCCAGGACACGCAGACTACGTTAAGAACATGATCACTGGTGCTGCACAAATGGACGGTGGAATCCTTGTTGTTTCTGCTGCTGACGGCCCAATGCCACAAACTCGTGAGCACATTCTACTTTCTCGTCAAGTAGGTGTACCTTACCTTGTTGTATTCATGAACAAGTGTGATATGGTAGACGACGAAGAACTACTAGAACTAGTAGAAATGGAAGTACGTGACCTTCTTTCTGAATACGACTTCCCTGGTGACGATGTACCAGTAATCAAAGGTTCTGCTCTTAAAGCTCTTGAAGGAGACGCTGAGTGGGAAGAGAAAATCTTCGAACTTATGGCAGCAGTTGATGAGTACATCCCAACTCCAGAACGTGACCACGACAAGCCATTCATGATGCCTGTTGAGGACGTATTCTCAATCACTGGTCGTGGAACAGTTGCTACTGGACGTGTTGAGCGTGGTAAAGTTAAAGTTGGAGACGAAATCGAAATCCTTGGACTAACTGAAGAGCCGAAGAAAACTACGGTTACAGGTGTAGAAATGTTCCGTAAGCTTCTTGACTATGCTGAAGCTGGTGACAACATCGGTGCACTACTTCGTGGTGTTTCCCGTGACGACATCGAGCGTGGACAAGTTCTTGTTCAACCTGGAACAGTTAAAGCTCACACTAAGTTCAAGGCGGAAGTTTATGTTCTTTCTAAAGAAGAAGGTGGACGTCACACTCCATTCTTCGCTAACTACCGTCCACAGTTCTACTTCCGTACTACGGACGTAACTGGAACAATCGCTCTTCCAGAAGGAACTGAAATGGTAATGCCTGGAGACAACATTGAAATGACTGTTGAACTAATCGCGCCAATCGCGATCGAAGACGGCACAAAGTTCTCTATCCGTGAGGGTGGACGTACTGTAGGTGCTGGAGTAGTATCTTCAATCATTGAATAGTCGATAGAGATTCAAAGCACTCCGTATTTTGCGGGGTGCTTTTTTTAGATACATCTCTCATGTAAAATTCGAGACTATAACGAGAAAAACGAGTCAGGTGAGATCCCTGCAGTGAATTAAGGATCTTCGAGTATAATGATGACCTTCGACTAAATACCACCACGTCCTGTGGAAGCTTCTAAGAATTCGCATCGAAGACACGAATATGATTTCATTTTTGTGCTGACATCCTGTGCAAGTGAGCGGATGAGAATTGTAGACCACTCGCGAAAAGGGAGTGAATTTTGGAATTTACAGTAAAAATAAAAGAGTATTTGATAAAATGATTTAATGATTAATCAAATATAAAGAAATATCATTAAAACGTGAATGCGAAGAACACTTTAAGGTTTAAAAATAGATTGTAGCAGTGGTTATCTACAAAAACACCGAATTACCTACAAATGCGAATTACCTCACTTTTAATAATTTCCACCTCATCTTCAAATCGGAAACTGAGACGCTAATAATTCCACCTAAAAAATCCGTCCCCAATAAATTTCGATTCTATTCAAAAAATCCTTGCAAATCATAGGCAGAACCATTATAATAGTTCAAGTGTGGCTGAATACTTACTTACACTAAAGTTGCTTGCAAAACCCTTGCGACTCTAGTATAATCTGTAATGTTGGCCATCATTTTGCGATGAAGTAGAAGGTTGCGGACACACCCGGCCCCTTTGCCATGGCGGGAACGTTCGGTAAATTTCTACTGAGAATTGTCTATATCAATGGACGAGAAGGAGGGGAAATAATGGCAAAGCAAAAGATTCGTATTCGTTTAAAGGCTTATGATCACCGTATCTTAGATCAATCTGGTGAAAAGATTGTTGAAACTGCTAAGAGATCTGGTGCGAAGGTATCGGGACCAATCCCACTACCAACTGAAAAGTCTGTATACACTATCTTGCGTGCGGTTCACAAGTACAAAGATTCTCGTGAACAGTTTGAAATGCGCACACATAAGCGTTTGATCGACATTATCGAGCCAACGCCACAAACGGTCGATTCACTAATGCGTTTGGACCTACCATCTGGCGTAGACATCGAAATCAAGCTATAAAAAACAAAAATCATAAGGATATATTAGGAGGTGTGACGAATGACCAAAGGAATCTTAGGTAAGAAGATCGGTATGACTCAAATCTTTGCAGAAAACGGTGAGGTAATTCCTGTAACTGTTGTCGAAGCTGCTCCAAATGTTGTTCTACAAAAGAAGACAGCTGAAAACGACGGCTACGAGGCAATCCAAATCGGTTATGCTGACAAGAAAGAATCTCGTACTAACAAACCTGCAAAGGGCCATGCTGAAAAAGCAAACACAAACCCTAAGCGCTACGTTAAAGAGGTTCGCAATGTTGAGCTAGCGGACTATGAAGTTGGTCAGGAAGTCAAAGTAGATATTTTCCAGGAAGGCGATCAAGTCGACGTCACTGGAACATCAAAAGGTAAAGGGTTCCAAGGTGCGATCAAGCGCCACGGACAATCACGCGGACCAATGACTCACGGTTCACGTTACCACCGTCGCCCTGGTTCAATGGGTGCAACTGACCCTATGCACGTATTTAAAGGAAAGAAACTTCCTGGACGCATGGGTGGAAACACAGTTACAGTACAAAACCTTGAAATTGCTAGAGTTGACGCAGAGCGCAACCTACTATTGATTAAAGGTAACGTACCTGGTGCGAAAAAGAGCTACGTTACAGTAGAATCTGCAGTCAAGGCTAAAGAAGCTAAGTAAGAAAGGAGGATACACCGGTGCCAAAAGTAACGCTTTATAACCAATCCGGTTCTGAAATCGGAGATATCGAATTAAATGACAATGTATTTGGAATTGAACCAAATGAAAACGTACTTTTTGATGCGGTTGTCATGCAACAAGCATCAACTCGTCAAGGAACTCACGCTGTGAAAAACCGCTCTGCGGTAAGAGGCGGTGGACGTAAACCATGGCGTCAAAAAGGTACAGGACGTGCTCGTCAAGGATCCATTCGTTCTCCACAATGGGTAGGCGGTGGAGTCGTATTCGGACCGACACCAAGAAGCTATAGCTACAAACTTCCTAAAAAAGTGCGTCGTTTAGCAATCAAATCTGCGCTTTCTTCTAAAGTGCAAGATAACAATGTGGTCGTATTAGATGAGCTAAAGTTCGAAGCACCAAAGACAAAAGAGATGGCTGCTTTATTAGCAAATTTCTCTTCAGAAGCAAAAGCACTTGTCGTTACTGGTGATTATAACGAATTTGCAGCTTTATCCGCTCGTAATCTCCCTGGAGTTACAATCGTGACTGCTGACGGAGTGAATGTGTTGGATGTGCTGAACCACGATAAATTATTCATGACGAAAGATGCTGTAGAAAAGGTAGAGGAGGTGCTCGCATAATGGCAGACGCACGTGAAATCATTAAGCGCCCCGTTATCACTGAACGTACTACAGAAATCATGGGTGATGGTAAATACACGTTCGAGGTAGACCCTCGCGCTAACAAAACTCAGATTAAAGACGCGGTAGAAGAAATTTTCGGTGTTAAAGTCGAAAATGTAAATACACAAAATTACAAAGGGAAGAAGAAACGCGTAGGTCGTTACTTCGGATACACTGCTAAACGCAAAAAAGCGATTGTGCAGTTGACATCTGATAGTAAAGAACTCGATTTCTTCGAAGGAGTATAAACCTACTCGTAAAGGAGGGACCGTAAATGGCTATCAAAAAGTATAAACCAACATCAAATGGTCGTCGTCATATGACGTCATCTGATTTTAGTGAAATCACAACAGATCAGCCCGAAAAGTCGTTGTTAGCGCCATTGAGCAAAAAAGCTGGACGTAACAACCAAGGGCGTATTACTACACGTCACCAAGGTGGAGGCCACAAGCGTAAGTATCGTATCATCGATTTCAAACGTGACAAAGATGGAATACCAGGACGCGTTGCTACGATTGAATATGATCCGAACCGTTCTGCAAACATCGCGCTTATCCACTATGCTGATGGTGAAAAGCGTTATATCCTTGCTGTGAAAGGTATGCAAGTTGGACAGGAAGTTATGTCAGGTCCAGACGCGGACATCAAGACCGGAAACGCATTGGCTCTTAAAGATATCCCGGTTGGTACTACCATCCACAATATCGAAATGAAGCCTGGTCGTGGAGGTCAGCTCGTTCGTTCTGCTGGAGCAGAAGCACAACTACTAGGTAAGGAAGAGCGTTATGCACTTGTACGTCTTCGTTCTGGTGAAACTCGCCGCATCCTATTGACTTGCCGTGCGACAATCGGTCAAGTAGGAAACCTGGAGCATGAATTGATCAATATCGGTAAAGCAGGTCGTTCTCGTTGGATGGGTAAACGCCCAACTGTTCGAGGATCTGTTATGAACCCTAACGATCACCCACATGGTGGTGGTGAAGGACGTGCGCCAATCGGACGTAAATCACCAATGTCTCCATGGGGCAAACCGACACTTGGATACAAAACTCGTCAGAAGAACAAGCCAAGTGACAAATATATCGTACGTCGTCGTAAAAAATAACGGGATTGAACTACGGTTCAAGCGAACCGTAGCGCAATCGCGAAGGGAGGTACAAACATGGGTCGTAGTTTGAAAAAGGGACCTTTCGTAGATGATCACTTAATGAAAAAGGTAGAAGCACTTAACGAAACAAATGAGAAGAAGGTTATCAAGTCTTGGTCTCGTCGCTCTACTATTTTTCCGGATTTCATCGGACACACAATTGCCGTTTATGACGGACGTAAGCACGTGCCAGTATATGTGACTGAAGACATGGTCGGACACAAGCTAGGTGAATTTGCACCTACACGCACATATAAAGGCCACGCAGCTGATGATAAGAAAACAAGACGTTAACAAGAGAGGAGGTACTCCGAATGGAAGCTAAAGCTGTTGCAAAACAGGTTCGAATTGCTCCTCGTAAAGCTCGCCTAGTCGTCGATCTCATTCGAGGAAAGGAAGTTGGAGAAGCGATTGCGATTTTGCGTCATACACCAAAAGCAGCGTCTCCAATTGTAGAAAAAGTATTGAATTCTGCAATCGCAAACGCAGAACACAACTATGAATTGGAACCAAACAACCTGGTAATCAAAACCGCATTTGTTGATGAAGGTGTTACATTGAAACGATTCCGCCCACGTGCTATGGGTCGTGCAAGCCGCATCAATAAGCGCACAAGTCACATTACGATCGTAGTTTCAGAAAAGAAGGAGGGATAAATCGTGGGTCAAAAAGTAAATCCAGTAGGACTTCGTGTAGGCGTCATTCGTGACTGGGAATCAAAGTGGTACGCTGATAAAGATTACGCGGATCTACTACATGAAGACATCAAAATTCGTGAATACATTGAAAATCGTTTGAAAGATGCTGCTGTATCAACGGTTGAAATCGAGCGTGCAGCAAACCGTGTAAACATCACAATCAAAACTGCTAAGCCTGGTATGGTCATCGGTAAAGGTGGATCTGAAGTAGAAGCACTTCGTAAATCCCTTAACGAACTTACAGGTAAAAGAGTTCATGTAAATATCTTTGAAATCAAGCAAGCAGATCTTAATTCCAAGCTCGTTGCAGAAAACATTGCGCGTCAGCTTGAAAATCGTATTTCGTTCCGTCGTGCTATGAAGCAAACAATCCAACGTGCGATGCGTGCAGGTGCGAAAGGTATTAAAACGGAAGTATCAGGTCGTCTTGGTGGCGCTGATATCGCTCGTTCTGAATCCTACAGTGAAGGAACTGTTCCGCTTCACACTCTTCGTGCAGACATCGATTATGGAACTGCCGAAGCAGATACAACTTACGGTAAGTTAGGCGTAAAAGTCTGGATCTATCGTGGTGAAGTCCTTCCAACGAAAGGAACGAAACAAGAGGAAGGAGGAAAATAATTATGTTGATGCCAAAACGTGTTAAATATCGTAGAGAACACCGTGGTAAAATGCGTGGACGCGCTAAAGGCGGCCAAGAAATCGCATTTGGTGAGTACGGTCTACAAGCAGTTGAATCGTCTTGGATCACTAACCGCCAGATCGAAGCAGCTCGTATCGCGATGACGCGTTACATGAAGCGTGGCGGTAAAGTATGGATTAAAATTTTCCCTTCTAAGCCTTACACAGCTAAGCCTCTAGAAGTACGTATGGGTTCCGGTAAAGGGGCGCCTGAAGGATGGGTTGCAGTCGTAAAGCCTGGGAAAATCATGTTTGAAATAGCTGGAGTATCAGAAGAAGTAGCTCGCGAAGCACTTCGTCTTGCATCTCACAAGCTGCCAATCAAAACGAAATTTGTAAAACGCGAAGAAGTGGGTGGTGACACAAATGAAAGCTAATGATTTCCGTAACTTAACCACTGCAGAAATCGAACAGAATGTTAAAACTCTTAAAGAAGAGCTATTCAATCTTCGCTTTCAATTAGCAACTGGCCAATTAGAGAACCCTGCCCGCATTCGTGAGGTCCGTAAAGCCATTGCACGTGCAAAAACTGTTTTGCGCGAACGTGAGCTCGGAATTACGAACGTCTAAATTGAAGGGAGGACTTAAAAAATGAGCGATCGCAATCAACGTAAAGTATATGTAGGTCGTGTCGTTTCCGACAAAATGGAAAAGACAATTACTGTACTTGTTGAAACTTATAAAAATGATAAATTGTACGGTAAGCGTGTAAAGTACTCTAAAAAGTTCAAAGCACATGATGAAAACAACACTGCTAAAATGGGTGACATTGTTAAAATCATGGAAACTCGCCCGTTATCAAAAGATAAGCGCTTCCGTCTAGTAGAAGTGGTAGAAGAATCAATCATCATCTAAATAAAGTTCGGATCGATATCTTCAGTCCGAAAGGAGGTACACGTAAATGATTCAACAAGAATCACGCTTGAAAGTCGCTGACAACTCTGGAGCTCGTGAACTACTAACTATCAAGGTCCTCGGTGGATCTGGACGTAAGTATGCGAACATCGGTGATATGGTTGTGTGTTCTGTTAAATCCGCAACACCAGGAGGCGTTGTTAAGAAAGGCGAGGTCGTTCGTGCTGTAATCGTACGTTCTAAGCGCGGTATGCGTCGTCCAGACGGATCTTACATCCGTTTCGATGAGAATGCTGCAGTGATCGTGCGTGACGACAAGAGCCCAAGAGGAACACGTATTTTCGGACCTGTTGCACGTGAATTACGTGACAATCAATTCATGAAAATCGTTTCATTAGCGCCAGAAGTTCTTTAATAAAATTCAAGCCCTGTCTTGTAAGGAGGTGCGCAATCGCTATGCCTAAAATGCACGTGAAAAAAGGCGATAAAGTTCAAGTTATTTCAGGTAAGGATAAAGGGAAGCAAGGAGTAGTCCTTCAAGCGTTACCGAAGAACAATCGTGTCATCGTTGAAGGAATTAACGTTGTGAAGAAACATGCCAAGCCTTCTCAAGATAATCCACAAGGAGGAATCCTTAATGTTGAAGCATCTATCCATGCTTCTAACGTTATGTTGATCGACCCTAAATCGAATGAACCTACTCGTGTAGGATATAAAGATGTGGATGGAAAGAAAGTACGTGTTGCTAAAAAGTCAGGAGAAGCTCTTGATAAATAAGCTTTGTTGAAAGGAGGTTACCTAGAATGAATCGTCTACAAGATAGATACAAAAAAGAAATCGTTCCTTCTCTACAAGAGAAGTTCAACTATACATCTGTGATGCAAGTACCGAAAATCGAAAAGATCGTTGTCAACATGGGAATCGGAGATGCTGTTTCTAACGCAAAAGCGCTTGATGTCGCGGTTGAAGAATTAACTGAAATCGCTGGTCAAAAGCCAGTCGTTACTAAGGCTAAGAAATCCATCGCTGGATTCAAGCTTCGTGAAGGAATGCCGATTGGGGCGAAAGTTACATTGCGCGGCGAGCGTATGTACGAATTCCTCGACAAGCTGATCAGTGTTTCTCTTCCACGTGTACGTGACTTCCGCGGTGTTTCTAAGAAATCATTTGACGGTCGCGGAAACTACACTCTTGGAGTGAAAGAACAGCTTATTTTCCCAGAGATCGATTATGATAAGGTCAACAAAGTGCGCGGTATGGATATCGTTATCGTAACTACTGCGAACACTGACGAAGAGGCTCGTGAACTACTTCTTCAAGTAGGTATGCCATTCCAAAAATAATGAGCCAAAGGAGGGAAAACTGTGGCGAAAAAATCAATGGTCGCTAAACAAAAGCGTAAGCAGAAGTTCAAAGTACAAGAATACACTCGTTGTGAACGCTGCGGACGTCCGCATTCCGTTATTCGTAAATTCAAGCTTTGCAGAATTTGTTTCCGCGAACTTGCATATAAAGGTCAAATCCCTGGCGTCAAAAAAGCTAGCTGGTAAACCCCATTGTCGGGAAGGAGGTAATTAGTAATGGTCATGACAGATCCAATTGCAGATATGTTAACTCGTATTCGTAATGCAAATACTGTAGGTCACGATAAACTAGAGGTTCCTGCATCAAAGCTCAAAAGAGAAATTGCAGAAATCCTGAAGAACGAAGGTTTCGTACGTGACGTTGAATACATCGAAGATAGCAAGCAAGGTGTTATCCGCATTTTCTTAAAGTACGGTCAAAACAACGAACGTGTTATTACTGGCCTTAAGAGAATCAGTAAGCCTGGTTTGCGTGTCTACGCGAAAGCTTATGAAGTACCACGTGTTCTTGGTGGACTAGGAATTGCTCTAGTATCAACATCAAAAGGTATTATGACTGATAAAGACGCTCGTAACCAACAGGTTGGCGGAGAAGTCTTAGCATACGTTTGGTAATCGAAAGATAGAAAGAATGGAGGTGCAGCCTGAATGTCTCGTATTGGTAACAAACACTTAGAAATTCCAAGCGGCGTGACAGTTGAGAAGAATGACAACAACGTCGTGACTGTCAAAGGTCCTAAAGGTGAATTGACTCGCTCTTTTAACCCTGACATGAAAATCAACATTGAAGATAGCAAGGTTACTGTTGAACGCCCAAGCGATCACAAAGACCATAAAGCTCTTCACGGTACAACAGCTAGTATCATCGGCAACATGATCGAAGGTGTTGCTAAGGGATATGAGAAAGCTCTTGAACTAGTTGGGGTTGGATATCGTGCAAACAAAACCGGTAACAAACTAGTGTTGAACGTTGGTTACTCTCACCCTGTTGAGATCGTTCCTGAACAAGGAATCGAAATTGAAGTACCAGCGAATACGAAAGTAGTCGTTAAAGGTATCGACAAAGAACGTGTTGGTGCTGTTGCAGCGAATATTCGCTCTGTTCGTCTTCCAGAACCGTATAAAGGTAAAGGTATCCGTTACGAAGGAGAATATGTTCGTCGTAAGGAAGGTAAGACTGGTAAATAGTAACGTAAGATTACGGAAAGGAGTGGCGTAGGATGATTACGAAGCTTGATAAAAATGCTGCGCGTAAGAAAAGACACGCTCGTGTGCGCCGTACTATTTTCGGAACAGCAGAACGTCCTCGCTTGAACGTATTCCGCTCATCAAAGCACATTTACGCTCAATTGATCGATGATGAAAACGGAGTAACGTTGTTGTCTGCTTCTACTTTAGATTCTGATGTAGATGTTGATAACGGTGGAAATGTTGAAGCTGCAAAGAAAGTCGGCGAAGCAATTGCAAAGCGCGCAGTTGAAGCTGGACATAAAGTAGTTGTATTCGACCGCGGTGGATATATCTATCACGGACGTGTGAAAGCACTAGCTGACGCAGCTCGCGAAGCTGGACTACAATTTTAATAGAAGGAGGGAAATCCAATCATGCGTGGAATCGATCCAAACAAACTAGAACTTGAAGAACGTGTTGTTACCGTTAACCGTGTTGCAAAGGTTGTAAAAGGTGGACGTCGCTTTCGCTTTGCTGCGGTTGTGGTAGTTGGAGATAAAAACGGTCATGTAGGATTCGGTACTGGTAAAGCACAAGAGGTACCAGAAGCGATCCGCAAGGCTATCGAAGATGCGAAGAAAAATCTTATCACAGTACCGATTGTTGGTACGACGCTTCCTCACCAGATCAACGGACGATATGGAGCAGGTAACGTATTGTTGAAACCTGCATCTGAGGGTACAGGAGTCATCGCTGGAGGACCTGTACGTGCGGTACTAGAGTTGGCTGGAGTTGGTGACATCCTATCTAAATCATTAGGATCTAACAACCCGATCAACATGGTACGTGCAACAATCAATGGACTTAAAAATCTAAAACGTGCTGAGGACGTTGCGAAATTACGCGGCAAATCAGTTGAAGAACTATTAGGTTAAGGAGGGATTTTGAATGGCTAAGAAATTAGAAGTCACCCTCACTCGTAGTTTAATTGGTCGTCCTGAAAACCAACGTGTTACAGTGAAGACACTTGGTTTGCGTAAGATGCACCAAACAGTTGTACACGAAGACAACGAAGCGATTCGTGGTATGGTGAACAAGGTGTCTCATCTTGTAACTGTTAATGAAATCAACGAATAATAAGACGATATAAATCATGAGGAGGTGCCGATAATGAAACTTCATGAACTGAAACCATCTGAAGGTTCTCGTGGCAGCCGTAATCGTGTTGGACGTGGAATTGGTTCCGGTAATGGTAAGACAAGTGGACGTGGACACAAAGGGCAAAATGCTCGCTCTGGTGGAGGCGTGCGACCAGGATTCGAAGGTGGTCAAAACCCGCTTGCAAGACGTTTACCGAAACGTGGATTCACAAACCCAACTCGTGTTGAATATGCGGTTGTGAACTTGGATGCTTTAAACCGTTTTGAAGAAGGAACTGAAGTCACTCCTGAACTACTTCTCGAGACGGGTGTCATCAGCAAGTTGAAAGACGGAGTGAAGATCCTTGGAAATGGAAAATTAGAAACGAAGCTTACTGTAAAAGCTCATAAATTTTCTGGTTCTGCTAAGGAAGCAATTGAAACAGCAGGCGGAAATGCTGAGGTGATGTAATGTTCCGTACAATCTCCAATATTATGCGCGTAAGTGATATAAGAAACAAAGTATTTTTTACACTAGCAATGCTTGTTATCTTTCGGATCGGAACATTCATTCCTGTGCCGAGTGTAAACAAGGATGTGCTAGATTTTCAGAATCAGATGAACGTATTCGGTTTTCTGAATACGTTCGGCGGTGGCGCCCTGCAAAACTTCTCGATTTTTGCAATGGGGATCATGCCATATATCACAGCATCGATCATTGTACAGTTATTACAGATGGATGTTGTACCGAAGTTTACCGAATGGTCTAAGCAAGGTGAAGTTGGGCGTAAAAAGCTTGCGCAATTCACTCGTTATGGAACGATCGTACTTGGATTCATCCAGGCGATCGGAATGTCGATTGGATTCAACAACCTGTTCCCAGGTTTGATTCCTAACCCAAGCATTCCGACTTACCTGCTCATCGCTTTAGTGTTGACAGCAGGTACCGCATTCCTGATGTGGTTAGGTGAGCAAATCACATCACATGGTGTCGGGAATGGTATTTCCATTCTGATTTTCGCTGGTATCGTAGCCGCTGTTCCAGGTGCATTGAACCAGTTCTATGCTACTCAGTTCGCAGGATCAGAACAGACCCTGTTCATCGGAATCGTCAAGGTGCTCCTTATTGCACTAGCAATAGTGATATTGACTGTCTTCGTAATCTTCATTCAACAAGGATTGCGTAAGATCCCGATCCAATACGCAAAACGTGTTGTGAACAACAAACCTGTGGGAGGACAACAGACACATCTTCCACTCAAGGTCAACGCTGCAGGGGTAATTCCGGTTATCTTTGCAATTTCATTGATCATTGCACCACCGACAATCGCAGGATTCTTTGCTGAAAACGCGGTGACCAGATTCATTACAAACACATTTGATTATACGACACCGGTGGGTATGGTCGTATACTCGGCTTTGATCATCGGATTTACGTATTTCTATACATTCGTTCAGGTCAACCCTGAACAAATGGCGGAGAATTTGAAGAAACAAGGTGGATACATCCCAGGAATCCGTCCGGGTAAGAATACAGAAACGTACATTGTGCGTATTCTCTATCGTCTGACTTTTGTCGGAGCCTTATTCTTGGCTTTTGTTTCGATCTTACCGATTTTCTTCATCAAGTTCGCAAACTTGCCTCAATCTTTACAAATAGGCGGTACCAGCTTATTGATCGTGGTTGGTGTAGCATTAGACATTATGAAACGAATTGAAAGCCAATTAATTAAACGTCATTACAAAGGCTTTATCAAATAGAGGAGAACAGGGAATCATCCGAATTCCCCACTCTCTTTACAATGTACGTTTGTGACCGTATGGAGGGATTAGATGAATCTAGTACTCATGGGTCTGCCAGGTGCCGGAAAAGGAACCCAGGCTGCCGAGATTGTTGACAAATATGGTATCCCCCATATCTCAACAGGTGACATGTTCCGAGCTGCAATTAAAGAAGGAACTGAGTTGGGTAAGAAAGCCAAGTCCTACATGGACGCTGGTAATCTAGTACCCGATGAAGTCACGATTGGTATCGTGGATGAACGATTAAGCAAAAGTGACTGTGAAAAAGGTTTCTTACTTGATGGGTTTCCTCGGACGGTCGCACAGGCCGAAGCGCTGGAAAAAATCCTCTTCGAAAAGGATCGTTCAATCGACTTCGTCTTGAATATCAATGTCGAGAAAGAGAAGTTGATGGAACGCTTGACTGGCCGCAGAATCTGTAAACAATGCGGAACGACTTATCACGTGATTTTCAATCCGCCATCTGAACAAGGCGTTTGTGATAAGTGCGGCGGAGAGCTTTATCAGCGTGAAGATGATAATGAAGAAACAGTCAAAACACGACTTGAAGTAAATATTGAACAATCAAAGCCGCTGCTCAAATTCTACGATCAGAAGGGCTATCTCCGTAACATCGACGGAAACCAGGATATCGATCAGGTATTTAACGATATCGATCAATTACTTGGAGGGTTGAAGTAATGATCATATCTAAGACTTCGCGTGAGGTTGAAATCATGCGGGAAGCTGGGAAGATTGTTGCTTTAACTCATCAGGAGCTCCAGAAGCACATTAAACCAGGAGTGACTACCAAGGAACTTGACGCAATCGCTGAAAAGTTTATTCGTAGCCACGATGCAATTCCTTCTTTTAAAGGCTATAATGGTTTTACAGGTAGTATTTGTGCTTCCGTAAACGAAGAGCTGGTTCACGGGATTCCAGGTAAAAAAGTACTGAAGGATGGAGATATCATCTCAATCGACATCGGTGCGAAATACAATGGATACCATGGCGATTCAGCTTGGACTTACGGTGTCGGAGAAATCTCCGACGAGAACAAACATCTTTTAGAGGTAACCGAACAATCGTTATATAAAGGTCTTGCAGAAGCGAAGCCTGGGGAAAGACTCACAAACATCTCTCATGCGATACAATCGTATGTTGAAGCGGAAGGCTTTTCGGTAGTACGTGAATACGTCGGCCACGGAGTCGGGCAAGATCTCCACGAGGATCCACAAATTCCTCATTTTGGACCACCGGGAAAAGGACCGCGTCTAAAGCCAGGGATGGTTCTAGCTGTTGAGCCGATGGTGAATGCAGGATCACGATATGTTCGAACGTTAGCAGATAACTGGACTGTCGTTACCCAGGATGGGAAAAACTGTGCGCATTTCGAGCATACCATTGCTATTGTTGAAGATGGTTTCGAAATTTTAACAAAAGCCTAAGTGAAGGTGATAAATGGTGAGTGAATCCGAGCCGATACCGCAAGTTGGACAATTGGTCCATATCTTGCGAGGGCGGGATGCTAGTCAAATCAATGTAATTGTGGGTATCGTGGACGATAAATTTGTCCTCATCGCTGACGGTGATAAACGAAAATATGACCGAGCAAAGAAGAAGAACATCAATCATCTAGAGCTGTTTCAATATATTTCGCCGGAAGTTAAGCGAAGCATCGATGAAACAGGACGTGTAACAAACGGTAAATTGCGTTTCGCCGTGTCGAAATTCTTGAATGATCAAGCACACTTGCTTGAGAAGGGAGAACAAATCGATGGCTAAAGAAGATGTAATCGAGGTAGAAGGAACCGTTATTGAGCCTCTTCCGAATGCAATGTTTCGTGTAGAGCTTGAGAATGGTCATAAAATTTTAGCTCACGTTTCTGGGAAGATTCGTATGCATTATATTCGCATACTGCCAGGCGATAAAGTAACCGTGGAATTGTCTCCGTACGATTTATCACGTGGTCGTATCACGTATCGTTACAAGTAAGACATTTTTCCGGTAAATGCCTTGTGTATGTTTGAAGGCATATGAATGAGACCACACTGTAGTGAGTGAAACGGTTAAGCTAATTGAAGTGCCTCGCTCAATAGGATTTTCGATTTTGTCGTCGAAGTCAGCACAAATTTTGTGCAAGTCCGTGGCATAAGGAGGTATTTAGGAATGAAAGTAAGACCATCAGTCAAACCGATCTGCGAAAAATGTAAAGTAATTCGTCGTAAAGGAACCGTTATGGTAATTTGCGAAAACCCTAAGCATAAACAAAAACAAGGTTAAGAACAGGAGGTGCACATACATGGCACGTATTGCAGGAATTGATATCCCTCGTGACAAACGAGTTGTCATTTCATTAACGTATATTTTCGGTATCGGAAAGTCTACTGCTCAAAAGGTTCTTGCTGAAGCTGGTGTCTCTGAAGAAACACGTGTTAGAGACCTGACTGAAGAAGAATTGAACAAGATTCGTGATATCCTCGACAAACACAAAGTAGAAGGTGACCTTCGTCGTGAAGTTTCCCTTAACATCAAGCGTTTGATCGAGATCGGAAGCTACAGAGGTATCCGTCATCGCCGTGGTCTTCCAGTTCGCGGACAAAAAACGAAAAACAACTCACGTACACGTAAAGGCCCACGTCGTACAGTTGCGAATAAGAAGAAATAGTAAGGGAGGTAAACTCACATGGCTAAACAACGTAAAACAAACACTCGTAAGCGTAAAGTCAAAAAGAATATTGAGAGTGGTATCGCACATATCCGTTCCACTTTCAACAATACGATTGTTACAATTACTGATACGCACGGTAATGCAGTTTCCTGGGCTTCATCAGGCAACCTTGGATTCAAAGGTTCTCGTAAATCCACTCCGTTTGCAGCGCAAATGGCAGCCGAAACAGCTGGGAAAACTGCAATGGAACACGGAATGAAGACTCTTGAAGTTACTGTAAAGGGTCCTGGCGCTGGACGTGAAGCTGCTATCCGTGCACTTCAAGCTGTAGGACTTGAAGTAACAGCAATCCGTGACGTAACACCAGTTCCTCATAATGGATGCCGTCCGCCAAAACGTCGTCGTGTTTAATGCTTGAGGTTCAAAGCCTTAAGTATTACAATTTGGAAACCTGTCTATAATGGTTATGTATGAACTATAATTGAGCAATGCATACTGGTAGGTTATTTATAGGTAATAACCTATAAGGACGCATTATTAGGAATTTCGGTTGGATCGACGGGGTCTGGCCGAGGTTCGACGTTTTGAAGGAGGGTTTGTTGAATGATTGAAATCGAAAAGCCAAGAATTGAAACGGTAGAGCTCAGCGACGATGCAACTTACGGGAAATTTGTTGTTGAACCTCTAGAGCGTGGATACGGGATCACGTTGGGCAACTCCTTACGTCGTATTTTATTGTCTTCTCTTCCGGGAGCTGCGGCTACCTCTGTTCAAATAAACGGGGTATTGCACGAGTTTTCAACGATTGATGGTGTTGTAGAAGATGTGACAACAGTCATTTTAAGCCTTAAAAAGCTTGCGTTGAAAATTTATTCTGAAGAAGAAAAGACCCTTGAAATTGATGTTCAAGGTGAAGGTGTCGTAACAGCTGCAGACATTACACATGATAGTGACGTTGAAGTTCTCAATCCAGATCTTCACATTGCTACATTGAATAAGGATGCGCATCTTCAAATGAAAATCACCGCGGTCCGTGGTAGAGGCTATGTACCAGCGGAAGGAAATAAGTCGGAAGAACAAGCAATTGGAGTCATTCCAATTGACTCGATCTTTACGCCTGTTACTCGCGTGAACTACCAGGTAGAAAACACTCGTATCGGCCAAGTTACAAACTATGACAAACTAACCCTCGATGTCTGGACAGATGGCAGCATCCGACCTGAAGAAGCTGTTTCACTTGGAGCGAAGATCGTTACGGAACACCTTAATATCTTCGTAGGTTTGACCGACCAAGCACAAAAAGCTGAAATCATGGTTGAAAAAGAAGAAGATCAGAAGGAAAAAGTACTCGAGATGACGATCGAAGAACTTGATCTTTCCGTTCGTTCTTACAACTGCTTGAAACGTGCAGGCATCAATACCGTACAAGAGCTCACTCAGAAGTCTGAAGAGGACATGATGAAAGTTCGAAACCTCGGTAAGAAGTCATTGGAAGAAGTCCAGGAGAAGCTTGAAGAACTTGGGCTTGGCTTACGTAATGAAGAATAGCAACGTTACAGATATAAAGAAATAACAAAAGAAGGAGGGACCTCTCATGGCTTATCAAAAGTTAGGTCGTGTATCATCTGCACGCAAAGCTTTACTCCGTGATTTAGCAACAGATCTAATCATCAACGAGCGCATCGAAACTACAGAAGCGAAAGCGAAAGAGCTTCGTTCAGTCGTTGAAAAGATGATTACACTTGGCAAACGTGGTGACCTTCATGCTCGTCGTCAAGCTTCTTCATTCGTACGTAATGAAGTTGCGAACGAAGAGTCTGGAGAAGGAGCAGTACAGAAGCTTTTTTCTGACATCGCTTCTCGCTACGAAGATCGCCAGGGTGGATACACTCGCATTCAGAAGATTGGTCCTCGCCGCGGCGATGGTGCACCAATGGTTATTATTGAGCTTGTTTAATCGACAATAGATTAATGTGCAATAACATCGACGAAAAGGGCGGGACAGAATCTAAAGCAGATACTGATTCTATGCCCTTTTTTTCGTACGTTCAAAATATTTATTAAATAAAGAATGATGTTGATTTCTTCGAAATTCACTCCCTTTCCGCGGGCGAACCGTGAGCCTCCTCACGAACTTTCACAGTCCGTTGCGGTGTCTCAACTGGCTCGCTGTTCCCGCAGGAGTGTCGTGATTTTCGTTTAAAATCAACAAACGAAAGTTAACAAAGCCATCAATAATGGCTGTCTTTGCATGTTAACGGACACAGGAGACCTTATTTGACCAAAACAACAATGTATTACAAAGCTAACGGACACCAGGGACCTTATTTTGCAAGTTTCATCGAAAATCAGCTGCTTTTTTCACAAATAACGGCTGTGGTGTCCGTTAAAAATTCAGAAACACCGATTTTGCCACAAATAACGGCTGTGGTGTCCGTTAACTGAAAGCTTGAGTGCACCTGGCTCATTTTTCCGGCAAGTGTGTCATGAATTTCGCTCAATTAAACTCTACCCAAATCAACATTAGTATTTAACAAAGTCATTTATTAATAAAAATGGGGCAGCCCTGTAGTGTAGAGGAGGGGACGGAAATGAAGGAATTGATCGAAGTAAACGATGTATTATTCCGCTATGAAACCGATGGTCCATATCGATTATCGAATGTGAATTTGACTGTTCCCCAAGGCGAATGGCTATCAATCGTCGGGCATAACGGATCAGGGAAATCAACACTTGCAAAACTTTTGAATGGACTGTTGCTTCCGGATGAAGGGACGGTTATTGTCGGAGGGAAGAGAACTGATAACGAAGAAAACCTGTGGGAAATCAGAAAACAGGTAGGAATGGTTTTTCAAAATCCGGATAACCAGTTTGTCGGGACGTCCGTAAAAGATGATGTCGCATTCGGGCTCGAGAATTATGGTGTACCACGTGAAGAGATGATTGGACGGATTTCTGAGTCGTTGGCACGGGTACAGATGAACGAGTATGAAAATCAGGAACCTCACCAGCTATCAGGAGGACAAAAGCAAAGAGTGGCGATTGCAGGGGTTTTAGCACAAAGACCAGATGTCATCGTCTTGGATGAAGCTACGAGCATGCTTGATCCAAAAGGACGGCAAGAGGTACTAGCGACAATCCGTGAACTGAATAAAGAGGATGGCATCACCGTGTTGTCCATTACCCATGATTTAGAAGAAGCAATTAAAGCAGACCGGATCGTTGTGATGAAGCAAGGGGAAGTGGTGGCATCTGGATCGCCGAAAGACGTTTTTCAAAATACCGAGTTGTTGTTAGATGCTGGACTAGAATTACCTTTTTCATTGAGCATCCAACAAAGGTTGAAGGAAAAAGGGATTGACTTAGCTGCGCCGACTTTAACACAAACAGAATTGGTGGATGCATTATGGAACTATCAACAAAACAGCTAGCACACATCTATAGTAAGGGAACACCGAAGGAACGTCGTGCAGTGTATGATGTTTCAATCGATGTATCGCCCGGAAGCTTTTATGCGATCATCGGTCATACTGGTTCAGGAAAATCAACATTGATCCAACATTTGAACGGACTTTTGAAACCGACTTCGGGTTCTGTTTCGATTGGTGATACGACGATCCGTCCAGATGAAAAAGGAAAAAGGCTCAAGGAAGTCCGGAAGCACGTCGGCATGGTATTCCAGTACCCTGAACATCAACTGTTTGAAGAAACTATCGAGAAAGATATTTGTTTCGGACCTCGCAACTTTGGTGTAAATGAGGTTGAAGCAAAACGTAGGGCAAAAGAATCGCTTGTCACAGTCGGTCTCGGAGAAGAGTACTTGCAACGATCACCTTTTGAGTTGAGCGGTGGTCAAATGCGTCGTGTAGCCATTGCAGGCGTTTTAGCGATGAAGCCTGATGTCCTGATCCTTGATGAACCTACTGCGGGTCTTGATCCAAGCGGACAACGTGAAATGATGGATTTGTTCTTGTCATTGCAACGGGAACACAACATTACAATCATTTTAGTGACACATAGTATGGAGGATACTGCCCGTTACGCTGACAGAATTATGGTCATGTCGGGTGGAACCGTCTATATGGAAGGGACACCTGCAGAAATTTTCAGGCAGGAAGACAAGCTTCAAGCTGTAGGATTGGATATCCCGGAGTCTACACGCTTTCTCAAATCTCTCCAGGAACGTTTCGGAATTTCTATTGAAGCGGGTTATACAGAAGAGGCAGTCGTAGAGATCATTGAGCGGATGATGAAGGCGGGGAATCTCCAATGATGGAAAATGTCATAATCGGTCAGTACATTCCTGGAAATTCACCCATCCATCGAATGGATCCGCGGGCTAAATTGATTGCCGTATTCATCTATGTCATTATTGTCTTTCTCGCAAACAACTGGTCAAGCTATGCTTTTCTCGGTATCTTCACGATTGGGACAGCTTTTTTATCAAGAGTGCCGATCTCCTTTATCATCAAAGGGTTGAAACCGATTCTTTGGATCATCCTATTTACGATGATCTTGCACCTATTCATGACGAAGGAAGGTCCGGTGTTAGTGGATTTCGGTTGGACAGCCATCCACGAAGGTGGTGTCGTTCAAGGGGTATTCATTGCTTTACGGCTCTTATTCCTTATTCTCTTAACATCTTTATTGACCCTTACAACTACACCGATCGATATTACGGATGGAATTGAAAGTCTGCTGGATCCATTGAAAAAAGTGAAGTTTCCTGTTCATGAATTCGCATTGATGATGTCGATTTCCTTGCGCTTCATTCCGACTCTTTTACAAGAGACAGAAAAAATCATGAAGGCACAATCGGCAAGAGGTGCTGAGTTTTCAAGCGGCCCGATCAAAGAACGGATCAAGGCATTCGTTCCACTGCTCGTTCCACTATTCATCAGTGCTTTCAAAAGAGCTGAGGACCTGGCGCTTGCAATGGAAGCTCGAGGTTACAGGGGCGGTGAAGGCAGGACGAAGCTCAGAATATTGAAATGGCAAGGGATTGATACGCTGGCCCTTTTTATGGTGGCTGTATTGATCATCGTATTATTCTTACTAAGATCATAGAGGGTGGCCTTTTTGAAACGGATAAGCGGAATAGTGAGTTATGATGGCACAGATTTTTCTGGATATCAAATCCAACCAGATCAGAGGACGGTCCAAGGGACAATTGAACAGGTTCTCCAACGAATGCATAAAGGAGAGTTTGTCAGAACGACTGCTTCAGGCCGGACTGATGCCGGTGTTCATGGGGTCGGTCAGGTATTTCATTTTGATACAACGCTTCATATCGAACCGTCAGCCTGGAAACGCGCGTTGAATACGCTCCTTCCCGCTGATATCCGTATCCAGTCAATAACCGAAGAGGATCCTGATTTTCATGCTCGTTATGATGTATCAGCAAAAGAATACCATTATCGAATTTTAAGAAAATCTGATGAGGATGTTTTCAAAAGGAACTACACCTATCATTTTCCGTATAAGCTTGACGTATTGAGTATGCGGTCTGCCGCAGAGCTTTTGATTGGAGAGCATGATTTCACATCGTTCTGTTCAGCGAAAACGGAAGTGATGGAGCGGGTTCGTATTATTACGAAGCTGGAGATTGAAGAAGCAGGCGATGAGCTGGTCATAAGCATTGAAGGAAACGGCTTTCTATACAATATGGTGCGGATCATCGTCGGCACATTGTTAGAGGTTGGAACCGGCCAGCGAGAGGCGAGCGATATCCATAGCATACTTGAAAAGAAGGATCGGGATGCTGCTGGAAAAACAGCGCCTGCCCACGGATTGTATCTCTGGAAGGTAAACTATATAAAAAACATTGATGAATAGGCTAAAAAACGGACTGACACACTTGACATCGTTGTCTAATTATTATAAGATATTCTTTGGTATTTCTGAAATCCACTAGCCCCGGATGAGGAAATCGTCGAAATGGAAAAAACGAATCGTATTGACAATAGATTTGTAAGTGAATGAATCAGGAGGGAAATAAATTGCGTACCTATATGGCAAAGCCAAAAGAAATTGATCGTAAATGGTATGTGGTAGACGCTGCAGGTAAAACTCTTGGACGTCTTTCAAGTGAAGTTGCATCTGTTCTTCGCGGTAAGCACAAGCCGACTTACACACCACACGTTGACACTGGTGACCACGTAATTATTTTAAATGCAAGCAAGATCGAATTGACTGGGAAGAAAATGTCTGACAAGCTTTACCACCGTCACACAGGACACCCAGGTGGTCTTAGAACGAGAACGGCACAGGAAATGCGTGACACGCGTCCTGAAAAAATGCTTGAACTTGCAATTAAAGGCATGCTTCCAAAGAACAGCCTTGGTCGTAAGATGGCGAAAAAGCTTCATGTGTATGCTGGGAACGAACATCCACATCAAGCACAAAATCCTGAAAACTACGAACTTCGCGGATAAATAATAAGGAGGGTTTAACTTGGCTCAAGTACAATATTACGGAACCGGCCGTCGTAAGCACTCTGTTGCTCGTGTACGTCTTGTACCTGGTGATGGACGTTTCATCGTAAACGGTCGCGACCTTGACGAATTTTTCGGTCTTGAAACATTGAAAGTTATCGCTAAACAACCATTAGTTTTAACAGAAACAGAAGGAAAGTACGATGTACTTGTAAACGTTGATGGTGGAGGATACACTGGTCAAGCTGGTGCAATCCGTCATGGTGTTGCTCGTGCACTTCTAGAAGTAGATCCAGAATTGCGTGCTACTCTTAAGAGTGCAGGATTCCTTACTCGTGACGCACGTATGAAAGAGCGTAAAAAGTACGGACTCAAAGGCGCTCGTCGTGCACCACAATTCTCAAAGCGTTAATCATATACCGCTTATACAAAGCTCTGGCCACTGTGCCAGAGCTTTTTTATGCTTTTTTGGGTGCCTATTGGAGGGTGCCTGGCACGACAATTTCACCCTTGTGCCCCAACGGTTTTGAGATGGTGCCAGGCACACTTTTGGAGCTTTACTCTCCCAAGGGATCTGAATCGGTGCCAGGTACACTTAGAAAACCCTTGCAAAGCAATAGATCTAAAAGTGTACCTGGCACGGCTTCCTTTTTAGCTTTGCAAAAAGTGGGTGTGGTATACATACTGTCTTTTACCAAAGTTCCCATGGTATGAATCGTTTTTGCGGTCGAACACTAATGGGAAAGGAGGCGAAACCAATGAATGTAATCACCACCTTTAGAGACAGACAATACAAAAAACGAATTACATTTGAACGAAAAGTATTACGTGAACTTTCCTTGAATGGGATCAAAACCGAATTCCAAAGGTTATTCTTCCCGTTTTTACAATATAGTTTATTGTTCCAAGATGAAATCCAGGATACATGCATTGATATAGCAATTGAAGCGTATTTATTAGGGGCTGAATACAGTAAGTTCGGCTACCACGGTGAATCGCTTGACAGCATCAAAGAGCGCAGTGCAGCTTCTGAGAAGCGTTTGTATGACACACTATTCGAATACTGGCAATTCTGGAGCTATACCCCTGATCATGTACTCGAATCCCTTCACATGTGCTGTGACGCTTTCGTCCAGCGATGGTGGAGAGAAGGATACGAAAACGGGCAGCGAAGATATCGCATGCGGCTTCACTAATTTGAAATGGTATATTTCCTCCACTTGTCCCATACATATATACAAGTAGTGGGATGCGGGAGGGAATATGGTGAAGCGGAAAAAATGGCTTATATGGGGTCTGATTGGTTTTTGTGCTGCACTTTTATTATATGTAATCCAACAACAATTACATTCGAACGATTCCTGGTCTACATGGAGTCTTCCGTTAACAGGAAAAATCATCGTACTGGATGCCGGTCATGGGGGAGTCGATGGCGGTGCAGTTGGAAAGGGAAATGTCCAGGAAAAGGATATCGCCTTGGATATTTCGTTAAAGCTCCGTGATTACCTCCAACAAGCCGGAGCGCTTGTAATCATGACTCGGGAAACAGACAAGGATCTGGCAAGTGATGGAACGAAACGAATCCGGAATCGTAAAACGGAAGATTTGTTGAAAAGAACTGAAATTGTAAACACATCTGAGGCTGATATGTTCGTCAGCATACATCTCAATGCCATTCCTTCAACTCGATGGTATGGTGCTCAAGTTTTTTACAATCCTGCTATAGAAGAAAATGAAAAATTAGCGAAACTGATCCAGGAACAAATCCGCTCCAATTTGGAGAACACGACGCGTAAAGCGAAGCCAATCAGTACTGTTTATATGGTCCGTAAAGCTGAAATTCCCGGTTCGCTGGTCGAAGTAGGCTTCTTGTCCAATCCGAATGAGCGGGAGCTGCTAAAATCGAAACTTTATCAGACGAAGCTCGCTGCTTCAATTTACCAGGGGATTTTACGGTATTATGCAAACGAACCTGCTCCAGGTGATTAATGGATCAGGTTTTTCTTTTTAGCAGTGAAGCATGGATCAGCCTGGAGACAGCCATATAAGTAAAATGTTTATGGGAGAAACGGATACCTTTAAAAAGCGCCAGGGAAACCGAGAGCTCTGAAGGAATTAAGAGGCTTTTTTAAAAGACGTTTGCTCCAATGATCTTGTGCTGATTTTCAAACGAAATTTACGCTACTCCTGCGGGGCTACAGACTCCTCGTCGGGTTTCCAGTGACCTACGTAACTAATCGGGTCGCTTCCGCTTTTCGTTTGCCCGCGGAAAGGTAGTGTTGTTCGAAGAAATCAACCACATTTTTTAAAAACTCCCACAAGTACTTGACTCAGCCCTAACGTTTCTAAAAGTGGATTTTTCTGTGTTATACTAAGGGGTGAAAGCGATTAAAAAGGATGGTGTTCGAGATATGATGTCAGAAGAACAAATTTTAGAGCTTCTCAAACCGATACAAGAACCTTTTTTACATAAAAGCATTGTTGATTCAGACAGTGTGAAAGAAATCAAAATAAAAGAAGATTACGTCGGCTTGAAAATTGCAATCGCCCAGGCGAATTCTCCAGAACAAATGCAGCTTCAGCAAGAAATCGTAAATACGTTGAAAGGTGCGGGTGTCGCTTCTGTTGGTCTACGTTTTGAACAACGTGAAGGTGCGGCGGTCCCTCAACAAGAAACGACGAGCGGAGTACAAACAGATACGACTTTCATTGCTATAGCAAGTGGTAAAGGTGGAGTAGGGAAGTCAACAGTTTCCGTGAACCTCGCGACCAGCCTTGCTCGTGAGGGAAAGCGTGTGGGACTAATTGACGCAGATATTTACGGGTTCAGTGTGCCGGACATGATGGGTATTGCAGAGCGTCCAAAAGTCGTCGGTGAGCAAATTTTCCCTGTAGAGCGTTTCGGGGTCAAAGTGATTTCGATGGCATTTTTCGTTGAGGATAATGCACCGGTCATTTGGCGCGGACCTATGCTTGGGAAAATGTTGACGAACTTCTTCAATGATATCGAGTGGGGAGACCTTGATTATATAATCTTGGACTTACCGCCTGGAACGGGGGATGTTGCCTTAGACGTCCATAAGATGCTTCCGCAATGTAAAGAGATCATCGTCACAACACCACATCCTACAGCAGCTTTCGTAGCAGCACGTGCAGGTGCAATGGCGCTGAAAACGGACCACGATATTCTTGGTGTTGTTGAAAATATGGCCTATTTTGAAAGTATGAAGACCGGTGAAAAGGAATATGTCTTCGGGCAAGGTGGAGCAGATAAACTGACTGAAGAATTGAATACCGAAGTCCTGGGTAGAATCCCGCTCGGTCAACCGGAAATGCGCGAAGATGATTTTGCACCATCCGTTTATCTTGAAGACTCGAAAATCGGACAAATTTATAAGCAAATCGCATTGAACGTCATCAAAAAAGTCGAAGGATAAAGAAAACTTGGCAAAGCCAAGCCTTAGCGCTAGCTGAGCCTTAGTTGCCTTTTTATATTGAAGGAAGTATTTATACTTTCTTTAAATGTAACAAAAAGGGCCGGCATCAGCCGGTCCCTATTTTTGGCCTTGACCGCCCTGATCTCCACCAGATTGGCCTCCCTCAGCTTTTCCTTGTTCCTTTAAAGCTCCACCGCTTTTGATTTCTTCTTCCACCGTTTTCTTGATCATTTCAGAAAGCTGAGCTTTCATCAGGGGACTTTCAAACGTCTCCATCATTACTTTCTTTTGCTGCTCCCTAAATTCTTGAGAAGTCATCAAGTCCATAACTTCCTTGGATATTTCAGGGTCCTTCATGATTTCGATGATTTTTTTCCTATATTCCGGATCATCGAGTAATTTTTTCTGTAGCTCCTCATTTTGCTTTTTCATACTTTTGGCAAGAGCTTCAGCTGTTTTCGGATCCTTCATTAATTCTTTCCAAAAATCCTGACCTTTTTTAGAAGTCAGGGTTTCTTCAATCGTCTTTTTTACGAATTTTTGATCCATGACAATTTGTGATTTTATTTTTTCGTCTGTTAAGACTTCTTCTATCGCTTTTTTACCATCATCTGTTTTTAAAAGGTCCACAAGCATTTTCTTTGTTTCCTCATAAGAACCTTTCTCTTCTGCTGCTGCAGGAGTACATCCCTGTATTAATAAACCAAAGGATATGATGAGGACGAACATCCAGTTTTTCATCCTAGACTGCCCCTTTCAGTATTCAATCTTACCTTTAGCGTTCGAGAAACTTGTGACAAATATGCGGACTAAATAAAGGAAACTAGCTTTTTTACAGGTGGATTGGTACAATCGAAACGAGCAAAATTAAAGGGGAATTGTTATCCGTGAATATAAGAAAATGGGTTTATTTATTTTTTACAACATTGTTGATCGGTGGGGTTAGCGCTGTTGCCATCGGGCTACTGCTTCGCTGGGAGGATATCGAAAGTACGGCAAGCTTTTTTGTTATGATCGCCTGGTTACTCGGATTCGGATTCATCTTCAGCATCATCAGCCAAATGGGGTATTTCGCCTATTTGACGATCCATCGATTCGGGTTAGGGATTTTCAAATCAGTGCAGCTATGGAGCTGGGTACAAATATTGATACTTTCGTTCACTGTTTTTGATTTATTTTACTTACGCTACATTGCCTTTAAAGATACAGGATTGACCTTATTCAATTTCATCTTTGTACCAGTTGCTCTGCTGGTGTACGGATTGATCGTTGCCTATATCAAAATGAAGGAAACGAACAAAGCGGCTTTTGTTCCAGCACTTTTCTTCATCGTGGTGGTAACGACCCTCGAATGGATCCCTGTTTTGAAGCAGGGCGATATACTTTGGCTATGGTTGTCCATCGTTCCATTATTAGCTTGTAACACCTGGCAGATTTTAATCTTACATCGTCTCATTAAAAGAAGTTGAGCCAAGAGCCCAACTTCTTTATTTGATTTCCTTCGTTTTACTATCCGTATTTGCAATCAGCTCACCGACAGAAGTGAACGTGTAACCTTCCTTTTTCAGTTCTGAAATGATTTTTTCCAGTGCATCTTTGGTTTGTTTTACTGAGTCGGAGGCATGAAGGAGGACAATGTCACCACCCTTTGCCTGAGATAAAACCGTCTCGGTAATTCGCTCTGCACCTGGATTCTTCCAATCATGGGTGTTAATACTCCATTGTATAATGGTTTGATTCAGTTTCTCTGCGATATCCAAAACCTCTTTATTGAATTGTCCGTTTGGCGGGCGAAGCAACACAGGCTTTTCCCCAGAAACCTCATTAATGATTTGTTGTGCTTTCGACATGTCCCGTTTAATTTGATCTGCCTCAAGTTCCGTATAACTTTTATATCGATATCCAAGACTGCCGATTTCGTGGCCGTTCTTAGTGATCTTTTCAACGATATCAGGATGCCTCTCTGCCCATTCTCCTGAAAGGAAGAATGTCGTGTTCTTCACTTTTTCTTTTTCTAAAAGATCAAGAATTTCATGAATCCGTTTTTCGCCCCAGCTTACATCGAAGGTGAGTGCGATTCTTTTCCCTTTTTCTTCACCCTTATAAATGGCTCTTGGATCTCCGTCCTTTGTTTTGAAAACTTCGAGATCTTGTGCTTCTACAAAAGCAATCAAGGCAGCAAAGAATGAAGCGATGATTATGATCAAATATTGCTTGAACCTTTTACCGTTCACAACCCAAAAGAAGTTCACGTCGTTTACCTCCTATCCTATTCACTCAGTACATATATATGTAAGAGAGGACAAGATAGACCTGTCTTGTCTTTTCGATCCATAGGGCTTCTTCAGTAATCATCTGCTTAGATTTATCTGGAATAGAAATTGGAAAATGAAGGGATAATGATAAAAAATATATGAAGGATTGATACCATGCTTGGATTTGTTCTCAATGAGAAAGAAGTTAAAGAAATGGAATACCTTTTAAAAAAGGAACTTGAGGAATTGTTGCATGATATGGAGGATCATCGTGTTGAAGGAATTATCAAACGTGCTATGGAAGAAAGGTATCAACTTGTCTTTAAGATCCTGCAACGTTTTTCAAATCCAGCCGACTGTGTAAAATATATGCGCCATAAAATTTCGAATCAAAAGTGAAAAAATCTTATTGACAGTTATGCAGGGCTTTGGTAAAGTATTTTTTGTTGCCGCAAAAACGGTGTGAAAAACTATATTAAAAAAGTTGTTGACATTATTTTTTGTGGATGTTATATTAATTAGGTCGCCTCAAAAACGAGGCAGCGAAAAACAGCTCTTTGAAAACTGAACAAAAGCCAAGCGTGAAACGGGGTCTTTTTATAAGAACCTGATCAATTTTTAAGTTTTACATTTAATGAGCAATCAAACGATGCTCAAAAAATTCAGTAGCAAGAAATTCGAGGAAGCAAGGAAGGGGAACACCGGATAGTACCAAGATGTACTTGAGGATGTGAACGACGATGCTGACAACGAAATTCGATGCTAATCAATTTTTTGGAGAGTTTGATCCTGGCTCAGGACGAACGCTGGCGGCGTGCCTAATACATGCAAGTCGAGCGGACCAACGAGGAGCTTGCTCCTCAGAGGTCAGCGGCGGACGGGTGAGT
>NZ_JAHKSI010000008.1 GCF_019720915.1 Alkalihalobacillus sp. TS-13 | reverse complement strand
GGCAAATTGCCACTGAATTTTTTGAGCATCGTTTGATTGCTCATTAAATGTAAAACTTAAAAATTGATCAGGGTTCTTTTAAAAAGACCCGTTTCACGCTTGGCTTTTGTTCAGTTTTCAAAGAGCTTGTTTCCCTTTTAGAAGGGTGTTTTTTCGCCTCTGTCCCGAAGCGACTTAACTAATATATCATCTAACATATAGACGGTCAACCATAAATACAAAAAAACTTTCAAAAGGATTTTTTAGCTTGTTAGTGAATTAGATTATATAGTAAAAAAGTGCTGTATAAGGAAATGGAGGCAATCATGTATCGAATTTTCTATTTAGTTCTTTTCCTGCTGTCCTTTTACGGATTTTTGCAACTGATTAAATTGGTCTTCAACGCCTTTGTTCCATATAGTTCCATGGCGGATATCGTACATATTTGTTTAGCCATCATCGTCGGCGTACCGTTTTCATCATTCGTTGCCGGATGGCTGACACCTTTCAAGCCAGAAAAATAGTCCCTATAACTATAGGAGGCTATTTTTCATGGTTATTTTTTCAGAAATCCCCTCGTAAATACCAGATAAACATCAAACCTCCAACAGTGACTCCAATCCAGAGTAAAGTCTGCCTAATGACCTTTCCATTGATTACACCGCCATTACGACTTCGTACTTCAACGAATGTAACCATAAAGACAGATAAAACGACTAAACCGATCACCCAGTTAAACCACCAAGGTCTAACCACCATCCTATAGATACCGTTACCAACATGTTCGGAAGTAAAGTATACTGCACAAAAACCACCAACGATTCCTACCGCATAACAAATGATTTGCAGGATTCTCCATTGTTTATCGGTCATGAAATTGCTCCTTTTCACAAGGGAGGGGAGTTCCATTTCTCCTCCCAAAGGGTTTTAGTACTGTATGTCCTCCCGGCTGTGGTCCTTATCAAATTCTTTTGGGTCCTGATCAAAATATTTATCGGTATATTCCTTTACGAATTTGTCGTCTTTCAAGTATCCGGAGCCCCAAGTCGGATCCATCAGAAGCCATTTTCCATCGACTTTCGTTTCTACCCATGCGTGCCTTGCAAAAGAGAAGGTCGCTCTACCAGTCACCATCCTTGCTTCCATTCCGCTCGCCCGCAACAAAGCAATCGTAAGATAAGAGTAATCTTCACAGACGCCCGTTTTTTCATTCAATGTTTTTAATGCACTGTCATCGAATTCGAACGATTCATTGTTCAGCTTGTCGACGTCATAAGTCACATTCTTCGCTACATATTCATAGACCGCTTTCGCTTTTTCCCTTTCCTCAGTTTTTCCATTAGTTAGTTCTCCTGCTAATGATTCGATTTCAGGGTGGTCAGATTGGATGCCTTTTGATGGAAGAAGGTTCCTTTTGTCTTCTGCTGTTCCTTTCAGCATGAAGTTCGCCAAACCTGTGAAACTCCTGTAATCGCCGTTCGAACGTTCAAAATCTGGCGCAAACACACTTACCTCATATTCTCCCGGCCCGAATCGAAGAAAGACCTCTCCATCAAACTTGTAATCTTCCACCGGGATGCTGTACATCGCCTCGTCTTCCCCTTTCTTGGTACTGACGAATACAACCTCTGTCTGATCAGCATATGGAGCATCCGGATTGATTTCCCCTTTTATCGGATAAGAAAGATCAGTTTCCTCTCCACCGACTTTCGGGTATTCCAGGGAATACCCTAGTTCTTGATAAACCTTTGAATATTTGATCGGTGTATACGTTTTTTCAGATTGATTGTCTACGAGAATGACGGCTGCTTCGTTATAATAGTTTTCTCGCTCTTCATCTGGAGTCATGATCGTTGCTTTATGAACTCCTTTTCCATAGAAAAGCGGGATCTCTTTAGCAAAAGTTCCGTCTTTTGCGACAGGAATCATGACTTTGGAGGATTCATTTTCTTTATCCACCTTGACCATGATCATTTCCGCATCTTCCACGGTTCCGTTCAATGTAAAAAATTCATCTTCTTCAAAGAAACCGCTTGGGAGGTTTTCGAGCTTAAGGTCATGTTCCAGGGCAGGGATCCTGGTCATAACATCTCTCTTCACTTTCGGATTCACGTTCGTTACTTCGAATTCAGCAAGTCTTTTAAAGTAATTTTCAGTGCGATCATCTGGCAGACTGACTTTCACTTCATATTTTCCTTTTCCATTAAACAACTGAACCTTTTGCTCGAAGGTTCCATCGTTAATTGGAGTAAAATATTCGAATTCTTTCTCCCCGTCCGGGCTCTCTTTTTCACTTTGTACTTTGATCATGACGTAATCTGAAGTAAACTTACTTGTGTCTTTCACCTTTCCTTTTATGCTAAAAGAAGAATTCACATGGAAAGATTGATATTTCGGTGAAGACAACGTCGCGCCTACTTCTTCCGCATAACGGCCAAGTTCAATCTTTTTAAGGTCTTGATCGTTGTTTTTCTCTTCTGCTAATGCCGTGTATTCATCCTTTGGTTCTTCTGTTGTTTTATCTGCAGAAGACTGTGGGCTGCACGCCGACAAGACCAACAGCAGCACCATCAAGCTGTGCGTCAACCATTTATTCATGAACAGGCTCCTCTCCACCAACACAATATTTCATAAGACAGGGGCTGTCCAAAAAGTGTCTGAGTCTCTCCGAACTTAACATCATTTTGAGAAAAATCGTGGTTTTGATACAAAATGATGTGTTGGAGGTGTCTGACACTTTTCTTTTGGGACAGCCCCTATATGAATTCTTCAATGAACCGGCTATTGTTGTTTTTTCTTTTCAAGTTCTTCACGTGCTTTATCTCGGGAATCTTCTACTTCTTGTAAGCGTTTATCTTTACGTTCCTGGCTGTAACTTTCCATAATTTCTTTTCGTTCTTTGATCATGTCAGTCAAATCGGTGTACGCTCCCTTTTTCAACTTTTCATGATCGGATAGTAGATTGATATATCGTTTCAATAAACCATATTCTCTTTGTGTGATACCTATGAACCTATCATGTATTTTTCGAAGTTCACTGCTTTGTGTGGAATACCAGGAATTGATATCAATTCCTGCTTTCGCTTCACTGATATCTTCATCTATATTTTTCTTGACGTCACCGATCATATCATCAAGGGTTTTATTCAAGTCTGTTTTGGAATTGACGTCTTTATACTCTCCCCCGCCTGCAGCAGCAGTTTCTTTCAATTGTTTTTGACCTTTTGTATCCACATTGAATCCGATCACATTAACCGTCACGTCCAAATCAGATTCATGTATCTCCTTTGCCGCCTTAACCGGGTCCCCGTCGCAAGTCTCTACTCCGTCGCTGATAATATAGACTATATTTTCAACGTCATCTCCGACTTTGTTAAAATCGTCTTTAGCAAGTTCAAGAGAAGTAGCGATTGGCGTCCAACCAGAAGGTTTGAAATCATTGAGCGCATCCTGGAATTTCCCTTCCTCGTATGGATTTAATGGGTAAACCAATTCACTGCTGTCACAGGAAACCTTTTTATCCTTATCTTCACTGCTTCCTTTATGGCCATAGACACGCAGTGCTATCTTCGTATTGGGATCCGTATTTCCTGTAACTCGATTCAAGGCTGATTTCGCAAGTTCCATTTTCACGCCGCCATTCACTTGTCCAGCCATACTTCCACTTGAGTCTAACAAGAAAACGATGTTCTTTTGTTTTTCCTCTTCTGCTCTTTCACTAGGTGATTGATATTCAGAATTGAAAGCATCATACATTTCAGCTGGTTCTTTATATGGAAATCCCATTTTTGCAATGATGAAATCATAAGCTTGATCCAGGGACAAATCACTAGGAAGTGCCTTGACTTCATCATTTAATTTCTTATCCATTTCTTCTTCATCAATACTTTCTAGGTCCTCAACTTCTTGAATGAATTGCACTAATTCCCCAGGCCCTTGTTCGATGATTCCTTCTGCATCCTTTGCAGCTTCAGGATAATCGAATTTCTCTTCTTGTTTTTCCTCAGGGTTTTCTTTTTCCTTCGTTTGTTCACCATTGCTTTCATTCGAGCATGCTGCGATAACGAATAATAATATGAAAAGTAGAACGTATATACGAAGTGAACGTAACATGGTTCCCCTCCCTGGTTCTCTATAGAATATGTATTAGTATTAGTAAAAATTGATTCCTAACAATAGACCGTAAAAAAGCGAAGTCCACAACAATGCTTGTAAAAAAATGCTTTTATCGATCGCAAAGGCTTCTCTCTTTTTGGCGAGATGCCCTACGACAAAAAGGAAGACTCCAATTACGGATAATCCGAATAACACATACATCCATGGAGTTGGATGGACCATCACCAATTTGTCATCTTGAATTTCGCTTGTCATGACGAACATCGTTACCATCATCAGTATGGCAGCACCACCTGCTGTCCACTGGAATATAGCCCATCCACGCTTCTCCATAACTCTCACTCCATGTAATCAGTCAATTGAAATCTCCACGTAAATACCAGATAAACATTAAACCACCGACAGTGATCGTGATCCATAAGAGCGTTTGCCCGATCACCTTGGCATTAACCACGCCACCATTTCTGCTGCGCACTTCTACAAATACGACAGTGAAGATAGACAATACGATCAAACCACCAAACCAGTTCAACCACCATGGTCTCTCTACCATCCTTCTAACTCCATCTCCAACTGGTTCAGTGGTTGCTGATATAACAAACATTCCTCCACCAAAAATGATTATATAAGCTATGAGTTGTATGATTCTCCATGATTTATTGCTCATAAACGACCCCTTAATTAACTTTATTTATGACTTGTTGGACCAACCTTTTTATCTAAGGTATTTGATATAAGATCACTCAATTGTTTCTTTACGAACTCATAAGTGTTGCTAGCTGCGGAGTTGTTCACGAATCGAGTGACTAATGAATCAGGCAATACAAACGTCAAACCTACCGCAGACCCAATGAGGAAATCCATAGCTGTGGCGTCCCCTTTGAATGCTTGCATCGCCACATTCGAAAACCCACCAATCGCTACACTTCCAGCAATAGGAGCTGCCACAGTCCGGAGTGACCTGAATGAATTCAATATGCCCTTTGTCAGTCCAAAACCAAGTGGGGCTGTTGCAAATGCCAAACCAGTATCAAAAAACATTTCTCCATAATTTATATCACCAGTAATAATTAAGTTTAGAATATGCGAACCAAATGTAATACCAGCCGCTGGTCCTCCAACCTTCAGCCAGGCCGCTCCTAATCCCTTAGCTACCTGTATTCCTGCTCTTAGACCGCTCCCTGAAGCAAACCTGTTAAGTGTAAAGGCTAATCGCATGCCTGCCAGCTGACGGCCCGCGAAAATTCTAAGGGAGTTCGCTCCTGCTGCGAGGGCTCCTGTTGCTTGACCGACACCACCGAGTAACGCACCTCCAGCTGTCCAGCCTAGTGCCCCTAAGAAACTGTAACTATCAGAGCCGCCATTCAAGGCATAATAGAGCCCGCCAGCAATACCGGCTCCTACAATTGCAGCGATCGCCACAGGGGCAGAGATCACTCCGACGACAGCGACACCGACCACGACAGCTGCAACACCGACGAATGCGAGCGATGATTTGACCCAGTCAGGTGTATTCGCCCAAACATCACTGGTCCATTCGGTAAAATCATTCCAGGCGTTTTTGGTAGATTCCCAGCCTTCTGAAACTTTCTGGGTAGTCCAGTCCCAACCTTGTGAAATTTTTTCCCCGGTCCAATCCCAGGCACTATCTACCGCATCGACTGCAGGCTGGAAGAAATCACCGACATCCTTGATAACATCACCGGCTTCTTCCTTGAAATCATCCCACCAGCCGAACCAACCGCCATCATCTTCTTCATCACTACTTCCGACACCATCATTCACAGTACGTGTCAAACCACTGTCATCATACTCGAATTTTCCGATGTTCGCATGCGCTTCCGACAACGGTATCAGAAACGCAAAAAAAGCGACAACTAAGGTCAATACAATTGTCTTCCTCCAATTGAGTTGATAAACCATTTAATTTCCTCCCGGATTCTTCCCTAGCAACTGCACCATTTGCCCTTTTTTCAATCGCAAGCTATGTCGAGCTCCTTCGGTCGTTTGATCGTTGCAGATGCGTCTGCATCGATCCCTTCGAATAAGGAATCATCAACCGTAACATAACTTCCTTCTTTTTCTGATTCTACGAAAATACTGAACTTGCTTCGATCGAATTTCACTTGGACATTTCGATCTGCTCCGTTTCTTTCTGCATATTCATCCGCTGCTCTCCGGATACGTTCCATGTCACCTTCAATAGCTGTACATGCCATGGAGTTAAGCTCGTCATCATCATAGAAATAGTTCAATGCTTCAACCGGATCGATTTCTGTACTTGGATCTTCAAGCCATTCTCGTAAACTAGGAGGCATCGTCACCTCTCTATATTTTTTCTCAATCTCCTTGATGATTGAATCCAAAAAAGAATCTTCATCTTGAGGCGGTTCTTCGCCTTCATCGCCTTCTCCGCTTTCATCTTCATCTGATTTAGCCTTTTCTTTTTCATCTTCAAAAAGTTCTCGTAGTTCTTCAAGTTCACTTTCAATTGCGGAAGTATAGCGCTCTTCATAGATTTCTCTTGCTTCTTTTGCTGCAGCCAGCACTGCTGCGTCCGCACTTGTTTGAATGATTCTTTTTGAAATGAACACATTAAAGAAATCAAAAAACATGAAGCTTATGAAAATAGAGGCGATCAGCATGCCGACAATCACGAGCAGCATGCCGTTCCCTCGTTCATTTTTGAGATACTTTTTCATGTTCATCAATCCTTCAGACCTTCTTCAATCGGGATTGTCGCATCTGCGTCAAAAGTAAATTCAAGACGACCTATGAAAGGTATTGAAACGGTAGGAACATTGGCGACTACAGTGACGGTAACGTCTTCGTCCCCTTTATCTGTGTTTACACTCTGAAGGACCAAATTGCCCGCAGATCGTTCAGCCACTTTTTCAGCGTCTCCATCAACTGCTGCCGCCCGTGCTCCATCCCGAGCTGCTGCTTCTGTTACGACCACCGTATACGCCACAAGGGCCATCTGCCAGATGATCATCATCGCTAGAATAACCATAGGGAACACAGCGACGAACTCGATCAGCTGCGACCCCCGTTCATTTTTGACCAGTTTCCGGAATCTGTTCATCATCCATCACGCCGGTTACAGGCGGCCAATCAGTTCTGAAATCTTTTCAACGATGGCATTTGCGATACTGCTTCCATTTCCATCGACTGCTGTTGCCACTGCCGCCATCACGGCAAGGACGACGAGACCAAGCGCCACCCATTCGAGGGCTTGTGCACCGCGTTCGTTATTAACGTATTTATTGACTACAGCTGTCATGTTCTCAACCATTTTTTTCATCTTCATCATGATAAAATCTCTCCTTTTGATTTTTTTGATTTTATATCAACCCTTTATTTAAAGGCTCTGTTAATGAAAGGGAGTGAATTTCGGGTAAATCAACATCTCGATTTATAAACCCCTATTTAAAGAAGGTATCCAAACCAAATGCTTCTGGGTTATAAATGACGTTCAACGCCAGCAATCCGATGATAAGGAAAAACACTGCCGGAGCTACGAAAAACGTCGTTACAAGCGTTATTTGCGGGCTGGCTTTCGCTGCTTTTTCTTTTGCCTTGAACCCCCGCATAGCCCGTAGATCATCTGCCTGGATCTTGAAGGTCTGAGAAACCGGAACCCCAAGAGAAGAACCTTGCAATAACGAAGTGACCAGCATTTCCAGCTCTTTGGACGAATTGCGGTTGATCAGGTTTTCATATGCCGTACGTCTTGGAACCCCGAGCTCAATTTCCCGATTGAATCGGTCGATTTCTTCGCTCAATGGGCCTCCCAGCTGCTTGGTCACTTGCTTCAATGCGCCGTCAAGACTGACACCAGCCTGTAGTGTTACACTGACCGTATCTAGAAAATCAGGCATCATCGAACTGATTTGTTCCTGACGATCACGCGCTTTCATCCACAACCATAGGTTCGGACCGAAAAATCCCGCTAATGGGAATAATACGATAGTCATTAGTCCGAATGGCAGCCCGAGAAAGACATAGAGAATGGAAAACACCAACGCTCCAAGTCCAAGTACGAATCGCAAGCCATAAAAGCTTTCAAGTCTGAGTCCCAGCGGATTCCCAGCTCTGACTAACAATTGTTCGTCTTTTTCCTTATCTGAAAAAAACGGGTATTTGATGCCGGTAGGTCCGGCGTACTCTGCCGCTTTTACAATTGGACCGGCCATTCTTTCTCTCAATTTTTTCCGTTTTCGCTGTTTGATTTCCGATACCTGCAAATGCGACATCAATCGCTGCTTTTTGCCTACATAAAGATAGACGAATACAAATCCGATCAATAATAAGAGTAAGATCAGACTAAACAATAACACTGTATAAACACTGAATTGTGGGCTCATTTTACTACACCCTTATCCTGGTAATCCGTTTAATGATGACAAATGCGATACTGATCATGCCTGCAAATACGGCAAGTAGGATCAATCCGAATGTCGTGAAGATGACATTCAAGAAACCTTTGATGAAGAGGTTCATCATGACTGCCATCAACAATGGCATGATGACAAGGATATAAGCGATCGACTTGGATTCTGCCGTAACTGTTTGGATTTCCTTATAAACACGGGCTCTTTCTTCGAGCGTCGTCGCCATCAAATCCAAAACCTCCGCCAAATTCCCGCCGACCCTGCGTTGGATCAGGATTGTACTGACAAAAATATTGATTTCATTACTCGAAACCCGTTCCCGGAAACGGTTCATCACTTCATCAAGACCGTCTCCCAAACGAAGTTGTTGGTCCATCTTCTTGAATTCAGGTCCGGATGGTGCTTTGATTTCATTTCCGACCATCTCAATTCCCTGTGGTATCGTCTGTCCTGCTTTCACTGCATTGGACATCATCCTGCATATTTCCGGAAGCTGCTTGTTGAAGCTCTCGTTCCGTTTATTCTGCCTGGAGCTCAAATATAATTTGGATGCGAGCCAGGCGATAAGGTACGAAAGCAGGAATCCCATGAACAGAATCAATCCAAGTATGAAATAACTGAAAAACCAGAGAACAGCGATCACCAATATATAGAGGCCCATGTATTCAGATGGTTGCAGCGGGATATTGGCCTGGATCAACTTCTTCTTCAAGTCCCGTGCAAGTTCCGAATTATCGAATTTGTCTCCAATTAGAAGGACGAAGCTTTTCCGTTTCAGCTGACCCGAGTCCTCGAACCACTCTTCCGCTCTTTTCGAGGTTTTCTGGACAGTGGCTACTCTTTTGAAATAATAGATTGCAAGAACAAATGAGATAAATGCGCCGCTTAAGAGTATCCATGCCCCCGTCATGCGAGTACACCTTCTGAAAACATCGATTCCGGGACTTCAATGCCAAAGGCTTTGAATCTTTCAAAGGCTTTCGGTACATACCCGGTAGATTCAAAATGTCCTTTAACGCTACCGTCTGACTGCACGCCGGTCCTTACAAATCGGAAAATATCTTTGATGACGATCTCACCGTTTTCCTCAAAGATCTCAGCAATGCTGACGATTTTCCTTTTTCCATCAGTCTGTCTTGACGTTTGGACGATCAGATCCAACGCTCCAACAAAATAACCTCGGATGACATCGACTGTCAGTGGTAAACCTGACATGATCACCATCGCCTCAAGCCTTCCCAATGCATCTTTTGGAGAGTTCGCATGAACGGTCGTCAACGATCCTTCGTGCCCTGTGTTCATTGCTTGAAGCATATCGATTGCTTCCGAGCTCCTCACCTCTCCGACAATGATACGATCCGGTCTCATCCTGAGGGCGTTTTTGACAAGCTGACGGATGGTGACTTCCCCTTTTCCTTCCATATTTTCAGGTCGCGCTTCCATCCTGACGAGGTTGTCGTACGTAAATCGTAGTTCAGCCATATCCTCAATCGTGACGATCCGTTCTCCACGGGGAATCGAGTCTGACAAAACGTTGAGCAGTGTCGTCTTCCCGCTTCCGGTCCCACCTGAGACAAGCATGTTCAGTTTCGACTGGACCGCAGCCTTCAGGAATGCCGCCATCCGGTCTGTGAATGAACCGAATTCCATCAAATCTTCCATTGTAAAAGGGGTTTTGTTGAATTTACGGATCGAAATTGAAGGACCATCCAATGTTATCGGCGGGATGACCGCATTCACACGGCTTCCATCGAGCAATCGGGCATCGACCATTGGCGAACTCTCATCGATACGCCGTCCTAAAGGGGCAATGATGCGATCGATGATATGCCGGATATGCTGATTATCTTTGAAACGGATGTCAGCGGGTTCAAGTTTGCCGCCACGTTCGATATAAACCTCTCGCGGGCCATTTACCATGATTTCTGTGATCGAGTCATCCTGCAGTAAGGCTTCCAACGGACCGTAACCTACTGATTCATTGATGATCTGGTTGATGATCTGATCCATTTCGCTTTGTGGAATGATGACCTTCTCTTCTTCAATCATCTGTTTTACCAATCGCTCGATCGTCTGCTTACGTTCCTGGGCAGGTAATGTCGTGATCGATTCAAGATTCGCTTCCTTGATCAGTCTGCTTTTATAATGACGGACCCAGGATTCTTGCTGTTCCGTTTCCACATCCCATCCATTTTCCTGCTTTGCATTCAATGGCGTTGTGTTTACTGCTTTTTGTAACCAGGACATCTCTTCACCACCTTTTTAAAGCAAAACTTTATCTACAAACAGACGGATGTCTCTTGCTGGTTTGAATTGACCTTTGTCTTTTTCCTTCTTATAAAAGCTCTCCCCCATATTCAAGAGTGGCTGCAATGAAAAGTAGTCAGATCGGATTGAAGCGTCCACTTCTTTTCCAATCAATTTCGCAATGTCTTTCTCGCCTAATTCACTCTTCGGATGCGCACGGTTCAACAGGATGGAAAGGTTACCCCTTGTTCCAAGCTGAAAACGCTCGAACAGCTCCATAGCATACTTAAAGCAGCGTAAAGATAGGCTGTCAGGATTCAGCACATAATGAATCTGTGTTGCTTCATTCAAGCCGGTGAAACTGACTGTATTGATACTTGTCGGCAAATCTAAAATCACATGATCAAAATGTGCTCTGCACGTCCGGATGACTTTCGTGATCAATTCCTCTGTGATGTCTTCCGCTTTTGCTGGGTTACTTGGTCCTAGAAGTATGTAATTGCCAGTCTTTTCATCGCGTGTTGCCACATTTTCGATATGGTTGAGAGACAACTCTTTCAAAACTGGCTGAAGGTCGATATAGGAACGGTTCGTCTTTACACCATAGATCGTCTCCAGACCTCCGAATTGTGCGCTGAGGTCAATCAGGATGACCCGTTTTTCCTTATGGATTTGCAGGGATTGGGCTGTCATCGCTGCTAACAGCGTCTTGCCGCTTCCACCTTTTGCACTGTAAAAGGCTTCAACTTGCCCGCCTCCACTCGATGCTTCCCCGAAGCTTTCCTGCTGTATTTTCACTTTTTCTTTTGAAGACTGGATGATTTCATTCAGGCGGGATTGTTCTTCTGGGTAAACGACGACGTCGTAAGCCCCGGCTTTCATCCACTCCCTACCTTCATCAAAAGAACGTTCCGAAGTGATGCCGATCAAAAAGCTTGATACAGGCAAAGTAAATCCTTCTGCCTGATTCAATGCTTCGCGATCTATGAAGTAGAAAGTATATTTATTCAGGTTTGAAAACGAGCGTTTCCATTGTTCATCCACTTCAGAATCAATTCCATGAGCCTCCAGGATATCGATCAGAGATTGTTTTATCGTTAGATTGGTTGTTATAATCAAGGCTTTCAATTGGCTCATCGAACATCGTCTCCTTATTGCTCATCTTTTTTATCTTCTGATTTTTCTTCGGGCTTTTTATCTTTAGGTTTATCCTTTGCTGCTTCATTCGTTTCATTCTGTTCCTCAGGTGGCTTCGTTTCTTTCTGCTCAGGCTCTGGGGTTGTTTGTTCAGGTGTTTCCTGAGTTGCGCTGTTGTCTTTCATCACCTGGTTGACTCTAAGGATCCGGATTTGTTTAGCCGAATTCTGGGCATGGATCAACCGTTCAGCCTCGTTCACTGGGAGTGAGACCTTGATAGCAGATGGCCCCTCACTTTTACTTTCCATCTGGACCACTTTGATGTTTTGCAGCAAACGTTGGGTGACGACGCCTTTTTCTTTATTTTCCGTGACAGAAATGATATCCACTAGATCTCCTTCGGCAACACCCTGATCGACAATCACGATCTCACTGGGGTTAAGCCAGACTATCCGGTGGTCGGCAGGGATATCAATCTTTTTCCTGACTACATTTTTTGTGACAAGGTCTCCTTCTTTCAAATTGACGACCGTAATGGAATCATCAATATCATCCGATTGTTGGATAAACGACTCGACCTGTGCGTTTTTCGGCATTTCAACCCACGTAATGTCACTATTCTCAAGGGAGGTATAAGATTGGATTTCTTTATCTGCTGCGGCTACTTTCACTGTTTCTCCAAGTGAATCCTGAGCCATTTGGATCTGGTTGATGATAAAACCAGCTGCTGCAACTGCTAATATGAATGCAATCGTCAAAAAAATGAACGCTTTTCGTTTGGCATCGATCATTGCTTCGTCACTCCATCAATTCAAGGTAGGTTGAGTTACTATATGTACAAAAGGTACGTTGACAGGTAAATTGTCATCTTCTAATTTGTGTTGTTTCACATGATCATCGATTGGCAGATCACCTGAGAACCCCTTATGAACAAGCCATGATTTGAACCCGGAGTTCTCCCTGGGTAAGATGTTCACGATCAATTCTTCCACCGTACCGGATTTTTTGATTTTCGCCTTCCCATTTTCTGAAACAAGCAGTTTGTATGGTTTTGATTTCTTCTTTTTATGAATAGATTTTATACTTTTTTTATAATAAACTTTGGGGTCAGTCGTAATGACCCATTCTTGGATCGTATTGCTTTCTTGTTCAATAAAATTGATGATTGAGTCTGATGATTCATGACTATATCGAGTTACTTTATCGAGCAGCATATAGAGGGTTGCACGATTATGAAAGATGGGATAGCTGCTTAGTGACTGTTGTGGATACAGCCAGTTCTGCAACCTGCGGATCACATTGCTATCGGTGTAAAATGGATCGTAAAAATAAATGATTTCTGAAGCATCGGATAAATTCTTAAAAAAATGGATTTGGTCCAGCTGGTTGAATGCGGTGATATCTAATGATTTTGAAAAAGTTTTGGACTGATGATCCTGGATGACTTCTTTTATCGGTTTGAGGCCATTTTTCGTATTCACCGGTTTGATGACTATACCCTCTGTTTGAAAGTCACCTAATGTTTCATCGATTACAAGTTTCATAGAAGACGTCCTCCAAAAATCGACTGTTTATGAATCTGAAATTACAAAAATTGTTCATATCATAAGGAAAAACTACCAAACAATGCCATACCCGTCAAAATTGTTTTTATTGTAAAAATGTAAATATATGTATATTAATTGATCCCTATGAACTAACCTCTTGAATTCAAGGTATTTTCCCTTGTCATATCGGGGTAAAAAGGGCCTTAGACCATTATTTTTGGTAAATTTAACCTCTCGCTGGATTACGTATCTAATTCCTTTAGTACATACCTATCTAAACCTAAATTTGTTATATTTCGAGATTTTTTATATTTCATTTTTGTTACAAGTGTTTTCTTTTATCGACTTTTACTAGGGCTAAAATCACGTTCTTTCAGGCATAAGGAAAATACTCGGTGAAACATGTGGAAGAACTTCAGAGGACAATTCTGGGCACCTTCCTATATAAACTCTTCATGCTTAGGATAATTTGTTCACTTTTCAACATTATCTGTTCACTTACGGAAATATTCTGTTCGCTTTGAGCAATAATCTGCTCACTATAAAGAAAACTAGGCAAAGCCAAGCCTTAGCGCAGGCTGAGCCTTAGTTGCCCTTATATTGAAGAAAGTCTTTATACTTTCTTTAAATGAAATGAAAAAAGGATGACCTGAAGTATCCCAGGCCATCCCCTGATTCTTTTTTATGGCTGTTTTCGCATAGATTGTTGTTTTGAGTTTGGAAATATACTCGCTTTCCGCGGGCAAACGAAAAGCGGAAGCGACCCGTTTAATCACGTAGGTCACTGGAAAACTGACGAGGAGGCTATCGCCGCCGCAGGAAGTTTGAAGTGATCCAAGTGACTGGTCGCTGAGCTAGACATCACTTCCATGCATAAGCCCTGAATCTGCAAGCCTCCTCAGCTCGTTTCTCGCTTGCGGGGTCTAGCTTAGCTTGCTGTCCCACAGGAGTCTCGTATATTTCCACTGCCATAAGCTTTCCTTTACAACGTTCCATTAATAACAAACTTTTAGAAAACAGTCTTTTACAATGCCATCTACGTCAGAAACGCGAAATACAAGATAAAGATGAAAAACATGAAATACATGATCGGGTGGACTTCTTTCGCTTTCCCTTTAACGAGCATTGTGATCGGATAAAGGATGAACCCAAGCGCAATTCCTGTCGCGATGCTGTATGTCAATGGCATGGCGATGATTGTCAAAAAGGCTGGAGCTGCTATTTCGAAACGATGCCATTCGATTTTTCCAAGTACAGCTACCATCAAGACACCGACGATGATCAGTACGGGTGCCGTTACAGAAGGTGTAACAACGCCAAGCAATGGTGAAAATAACAGTGCTAATAAGAAGAAGCCTGCTGTGACGACTGAGCTGAACCCAGTACGTCCTCCGGCTGCAACCCCTGATGAAGATTCGATGTAAGCCGTAGTAGTGGATGTTCCAAGGACCGCTCCGATTACTGTTGCGGATGAGTCAGCCATAAGTGCACGTCCCGCTCTCGGAAGCTTGTTATCCTTCATCAGACCAGCCTGGGAAGCAACGGCCATAAGCGTTCCAGCAGTGTCAAAAAAGTCGACGAACAAGAAAGTCAATACGACGACAAGCATATCGATGGTCGTAATCTGGTTCAAATGTTTAACCGCTTCACCAAAAGTCGGTTCTAAACTCGGAACCGCTCCGACAATACCTGAAGGCAGTGGAATCTGTTGAAAAATAAGGCCGACAATTGCAGTGAGGACCATTCCGTAAAAGATTCCGCCTTTGATTCCTCGTACCATGAAAATGACGATTGTGATCAGTCCGAAGATAGCAAGTAACGTATCCCCACTGGACAAATCCCCAAGCTGTACGAGTGTCGAATCGTTATTCTCTACAATTCCCGCGTTTTGTAATCCAATAAAAGCGATGAACAACCCGATCCCGCTTGCCGCAGCAAACTTCAACTCTTGAGGAATAGCATTGATGATGGTTTCTCTGATTTTTAAAACAGTGATGACAATGAAGACAAGCCCGGATACAAGGACCCCAGCAAGGGCAGTCTGCCACGGAATCCCCATGACCATGACGACTGAATAGGTGAAAAAGGCATTCAATCCCATTCCCGGTGCCAGCGCAATCGGGTAGTTCGCCAATAATCCCATCACAAGGGTACCGATTGCTGCTGCAAGAGCCGTCGCTACGAAGACAGCCCCTTTGTCCATCCCTGCATCCCCTAGAATCGCAGGGTTGACGAATAAAATATAAGCCATAGATAAGAACGTAGTAAGACCAGCGATGAACTCTTTTCTATATGTTGTTCCATACTCCTTAAATCCAAAAAAACGATCCATTCCCCAAACACTCCTTTTCCTCATCCTCTGTACTTCCCCGGTGCCTGGCACCAAAAAAGAAGTCAATGGTACCAAGGGTTCTCAGACGGTGCCAGGCACACTTTCAAAACCCTTACGTACCAAGGCCCCACGAACGGTGCCTGGCACTGACAAAAAATCAAAAAAAGCTTCAGGCATGATACCTGAAGCTTTGACAAACAAGGGAATAGAACAGACCAAATCAATCAAGGTTGTCCCGAATGAACCATCCCTCGTAGTCAAGCTATTTACGGTGCCTGGTAGAAACTTTCGGGCCATATCCCCGACATTATACGATGATGTTATTACTCTTTATTTTTCATTAGTGTAATGCGATTGACGAAAAATGTCAACAGAAAAACCGAACATTCATTATCTTGGTGATTGCTATTGTTCGCTTTCTTCCGCGTTCACACATCCACGGTCTATTTTAAACATAAATCCGTTGATTTCGTTTATTCCCATTCGATTGTAGATGGCGGCTTAGAGGTGACGTCATAGACAATACGATTCACATGATCGACTTCGTTGACGATCCGATTTGAAATACGTTCAAGGACTTCCCATGGGATACGCGCCCAATCGGAAGTCATCCCGTCAATGGAAGTAACTGCACGAATGCCGACTGTATAGTCATAGGTCCTCATATCACCCATGACACCGACACTTCTCATGTTCGGAAGTGCAGTGAAGTATTGCCAGATTTCACGGTCCAATCCTGCATTCTTGATTTCTTCTCTTAAAATTGCATCCGAATCACGCACGATCTTCAGCTTTTCTTCCGTTACCTCTCCAAGGACACGAATTCCAAGTCCCGGTCCAGGGAACGGCTGACGCCAGACGATATCATCCGGTAGTCCTAATTCGGTACCGACTTTACGAACTTCATCCTTGAATAGAGCATTCAACGGCTCGATCAATTGGAACTTCATATCTTCTGGCAAACCGCCGACATTATGGTGTGATTTGATCGTTTGGGCTGTATCTGTACCGCTCTCGATGATATCGGTATACAACGTTCCTTGCGCAAGATAATCGATTCCTTCAAGCTTGGAGGCTTCTTCATCGAACACATAGATGAATTCGTTCCCGATGATTTTCCGTTTCTGTTCTGGGTCAGTTACACCCTTCAATTTTCCTAAGAAACGATCCTTTGCATCAATTTTGATGAGGTTCATATTGAACGATTCACCGAATGTTTTCATGACGCTGTCTGCTTCCCCTTTACGCAGCAATCCATGGTCGACGAACATACAGACAAGCTGGTCACCGATAGCCTTATGGATGAGTGCTGCGACAACAGAAGAATCGACTCCACCACTGAGGGCGCAAAGGACTTTCTTATCCCCGACGATTTCCCTGACCTTCTCGATTTCATCCTCGATGAAGTTCTCCATCGACCAGAGTGCTTCACACTTACAGATGTTCATGACAAAGTTCTTTAACAATTCAATCCCGGATTCACTGTGTCTTACTTCAGGATGGAATTGAACGCCATACAGGTTACGTGATGGATCGCTCATGCCAGCTACGGGACATGAAGGACTTGTGACATCCGTCTGGAACCCTTCTGGAGGAGCTACAACCAAATCACCATGGCTCATCCATACTGTTTGTTCTTCAGGCAGGTCCTTGTACAGGTCGTTGTAATTTCGCAAAGCAACCGTCGCTTTTCCGTATTCACGATGGTTCGCTTTTTCAACCTTCCCCCCGAAGTGATGCGTCATCAATTGCATCCCATAGCAAATGCCCAGAATCGGAATGCCCAACTCGAAAATTCGCTCATCACATTTTGGAGAGTCAGGCGTATAGGCGCTGTTCGGCCCTCCTGAGAAAATGATCCCTGTCGGATTCAGTTCCTTGATCTTTTCTGCAGTGATTTTGTGTGAATGGAGCTCACTATAAACCCCAAGGTCACGGATACGTCTTGTAATCAATTGATTGTACTGGCCGCCAAAGTCCAGTACGATAATCGTTTCTTCAGTTGAATTCATGTCAGCCACCTCTCTAACGGATCTATTATTTAGTTTGTCTACTATCCCGAATCGTACTACCCTTCATTCTGATCCATTTATTATTGCATCGACTTTTCTTAAGAGAAATTCATGACACTCCTGCGGGAATAGCGAGCCAAGCGAGACCCCGCAGCGAGGAACTCGTGAGGAGGCTTGCGGATCGCCCGCGGAAAGGGAGTGAATTTCGCGAAAGCAACACTTGAGAATAACAAAAGAAAAAGAACCCAGACCAATGAAGGCAGGGTTCTGGTTGACATGCACAAACAGGCCTGCCTCCATAGTCAGATCATTTAAGGTGATCTGGTAGAAACATTCGGACCATATCCCCGAACATATATGAAGGGAGTAGAGTTATCCGTATAAAATATGGATATATTCTAACAGTCGCCTATGGCGCGGTCAAGGTTGTATCTTTTTAATTAAATTTTCCCACAATTCCTTCGAGTCAGACCAATCCACTTGATTTGGGTCGTTGCTATAACGGGTATGCTCGTATTTCTTCGTCAAGATCCTCATATCTCCCGTATCAAGGTAACGGTCGACTTCCAATGCATACTCACGCAAGGTTTGCTGCGGACGCTTCTTGATCCCGTATTGCTCAAGCAACCAAAGCAGTCGATGGTAAGCATCATTAAATACACGCTCATCCCCATCCTTCCGTTTTCTGTACCGCCACAGGAAGTATTTATGCAGCCAATTTTTACGGGTCATGAATCCAACTATACCTGAAATTACCAACAGCGTCACAAGCGTCAACGAAGTCCATTTCAACCATGTGAGGACTTTGTCGAGATTGATTGGGAACTGAAAACCAGAGGATCCAGAAGAGTCTTCCTCGTTTCGAGCCTGTTCTTCCTGTTGATCATTTTCTTCAGGCGAATCCACTTCTGTATTGTCTTCCTCATAATCACTCACAAAGTTAGGCAAGTCCAAAAATCCTTGTGTCGGTTCAAATGGAACCCAGCCGACCCCTTCAAAATAGACTTCCACCCAGGAGTGAGCGTTTGAATTCGTGACTTGGTACATACGACGTCCATCTTCGAGTGTCTGTTCATAGTCCCCACGGGTGAATCCCTTGACCCAGCGTGTCGGAATCCCAATCGTCCGCAGCATGACAGCCATGGAAGACGAGAAGTTATCACAATAGCCAAGCTTCGATTCGAACAAGAATTGGGCGACATAATCATCATTACGGCCTGGAACTGCTACATCTGTCGTGTTATATGAAAATCCATTAGCTGAAAAATACCCCTCCACAGCTTTTGCCTTGCCGTAAGGATCCTCTTCATCTGCGGTGATTTCTTCCGTGAGCTCTTGGATTTCTTCCGGGAGATCCTCGGGAAGCTGAAGATAGCGTTCCGTTATTTCAGCTGGATAATCGGTACTGCTGTTCTTCAGCATTTCTTCAGAAAACTCCGGTACCTTATAATTGATTGTATATTCCTCTAGTCCGGATTCCCCCGCTTGTTCGAATGTCATCAATTTATTGGTTATCGTATTCATCTGGTAATCCCGGTTCTCTTCGCTTTCAACAGACTGAAGTTCGCCAGGATAAACAATGAATGGATACGGGTTATTCCTTAAAACTTCAACCTTTGCTGTCAAATTTTCTGAACGTACATTGTTATCGTAGGTGACAGCGTGAACGGAATCGAGTGACACATCATTCGGTTGAACGGTTTCACTCGGAGGATCTGCAGGCTCAGTATCCCAGCCCAATCCTGTATAAACTTCTTTCGATTCCACTCGCCAGTAGTGCAGTTCCTCGATCGTCGTCATGAATACCGGGTTGTCATCATACACGAATGGGCCACCCAGCCGGCTGTCGTTCGTTCCATAGCCGATCTTTTGGATCCCTCCGCCATTACCTGGTCCATCCCCTTCTTCTGTCTGGTTTCCGACAGCAGTAATAAATGGTACTGGATCTGGCCATTGTGGTGCAGCTTTTGGAGCGAGATAACCAAGGACAGAAGAAAATGCAATCAATATCGCCAACGGCACGATCCACATAAGCGGAAACTGATGTTGGTGGACTCTGAATCCCTTCAATTCAATGATCCGTATGAACCTAAGGATTCCTAAGAGTACGAAACCGATGATCACTGTCCGCACGATTGCAATTGAAGCATCATACATTGTGAATGTATCAACTACAGTTACATATAGAACCGTTATGATGAAAAACAGAAATATTCTGCGCGCCTGCATCAGCCAGTAATGCATCAAATAGCTGATCAGCCATAACAAGACCAGGAACAAAAACGTTCTGCTGATGCTGGTCATACCTTCCCAATCACGTGAAAACGCGTTTTTTAGGCTCCCTGCAAGATCGTTCAACAGATAGCTCACCCATTGGAAATCGAAAAAAGAGATTGGAAAATAGATTGAGTGCAAGGCATAGGCTAGCGCCAAAAGCTTGATCGGGAATGCCACCCAAATGGATAGTTCAAAGTATGAGAGTGTAAAAAGAAAGGCTGAAAACAAGACGAAAATTGACAGGTAATCCGTATTTGTAAATGTCGACAATGGACGCAGCCATTCCCAAAACAACAGAAATCCAAGCATATATAAGAGGAATGAACCCACCGAAAACTTTTGCTCATTCTCATACTGTGGCATTTTTAACACCTGCCTTCACGATTTCACTAAAGTCGTCATGATTCACTGGATAAACGGTGATCTCGCGTGCGCGTAGCCTGGCCAAAAGATGTTTTTCTTCATCCGACAGGATTTTCTGCTTCGCAATATAAAAGAAAATCGTCTGTATTTTATTCGCAGCCATTCGCTCAATCGTATGCACGAATGTATCTGATAGATCCGGACTGATGATAAGGACCGAAACACCCTTCGACATCTCATGAACTTCCCTTTTCAAAACATTTGAGAGCGGTGTTTTCGTATCAGGCTGTATTCTGGCAAGATGGTACATGAGCTTGGCTTCGAAGTTTTGACCTGATTGAAATGACATGTTCGTATGCTCTTTCGAAACGCTGTGGAATTCGACGGATGTCCCTTTACTGATCGAATACTTCAATATCGAAGCAGCGAGAGAGACTGCCCTTTCAAACGACTGCTGCCCATTCCGTTGATAGCTTGGATGGCTTCCATCAAGGAAAATGACGAAATCATCATTCCGCTGCGTTTCAAATACCTTCGTCACCAGCTTGTTCGACCGTGCTGTCGCTTTCCAGTGCAGCCAGCTCAGCTTATCCCCTGGTGTATAATCCCGTATGCTCACAGCAGAAGTGAAATCTTGCTGGGCTTGCTTTCCAGCACGTTTCATTCCAGAAGGATGGGTTTCGAATATATTCCAACCTGCCAAAGAATGTGTCTTCGGATAAACTTGTATTGTTTTCTTCAATGGAATTTGTACCGATTTTGAAATGAAACCAAACAAGTCCCCTGATTCCAATGTCACCGATTTGAACTTATGGATGCCACGCGGAACAGGCTTCACGAGGTAAGTGAAGGTGATCCTTCTTTTAAAGAGTGGGAATAACAGGGCTTTTGCTCCCGATTGGTAGCTGTATCCCTGATCATCCGCGTGTGGAGTCATCAGTCTTGGCAATTCGTCTTTCACCACTAAAAAGAACAACGGAATCGGTAAACCGCTGGTAATAGTGATGGTTACCTCCATCTTTTCTCCAGCAATGAAATTCAATTTATTGATCTGCCGTTCTACAGAAAGCCTCGATAGACGGAATGTCAATATGAAGACGGTATATAATACAAGCGGTAGTACGGAATAGAACAGAAACCAGCTAACGAATCCCCCTTGGAACATCGCATAGGAAAATGAACTCCCTAACAACAGAACGATCCCTATGATCCCGAAAATTGTGCGGTATTTAGCCAGTCGTTTTTGTATCATGCTTTCTCTTTCCTAATCACCGGGACTGGCGTACGCTCCAAAATCTCTTCGACGATCTTTTCTGGTGTGTACCCATCAAAACGTGCTTCCGGCTTTAAAATGATCCTGTGGCAAAGCACGTGTGGTGCCAAGTATTTCACATCGTCTGGTACGACATAGTCTCTGTTCAACAATAGAGCATAAGCTTGTGCAGTCTTCATGAGCGCTAATGAACCACGAGGACTCACACCAAGATGGATTCCGCTGTGTTTTCTCGTCCGGATGACCATGTCGATGATGTATTGTTTTACTGTTTCCTCAACATAGACAGCCTTCACCTGTTGTTGCAATTCAAGCAAATCATCGAGCTGGAGGATAGGCTTCAGCTCATCGATCGGATGCACCCTCTCATTTCTTGTTAAAACCTGAAGTTCTTCGTTCGCAGATGGATAGCCCATATTGATTTTAAGAAGGAAACGGTCCAGCTGCGCTTCAGGCAACGGATATGTACCTTCATATTCAATCGGATTCTGTGTAGCCATGACAAAGAATGGTTTCGGTAAATGATGGGTAAAACCATCAACAGTGATGCTCTGTTCCTCCATCGCCTCTAAAAGTGCCGATTGTGTCTTCGGTGACGTCCGATTGATCTCGTCGGCGAGCACAATGTTCCCCATAAGCGGTCCTGGACGGAATTCGAATTCCATAGTCTTTTGGTTATAAATGGATACACCGGTCAAATCCGATGGTAAAAGATCGGGTGTGAACTGGATCCGATTGAATTTCGCTCCAACCGATTGAGCGATAGAACGGACCATCATTGTTTTCCCGACACCAGGCACATCTTCAAGTAAAATGTGTCCCCCGGTCAATAATGAAATGATACTTAATTCGGTCGCTTTTCTCTTTCCGACCATTACTTTCTCTACGTTTTCCACGATTTGTTCTAATCGCGGATGATATGACTCATACCTGATGTTGTTTGCTGCCATTGAATATAATCCCCCTCTAGCAATCTACCTGCCTTGATTCCTGTAAAACTTATCCGAAACCTGACGAAACTCACATCGAATCATGTCAGGTTGAATCTCAATGATTTGTCCCATTAAATTGAACGATCCCTTAACGTGCAAAAGTCTCATCTATTATAATTTCGGAATGGATAGACAAAATCCTTGTTTATTTGTAAATTTCCCTCATATTGTAACAAATTGGCATGCTGATGGATACGATTGTATGGAGAATTACACAATGTGAAAATTTGAGGGGGAGTTGTCGGTGTGGTTCTTAGAATCCGGCGGTTTTAGCTCTGATTCCGACCAGTTTAGCAAGTATTCCGGCCGTCCCGAGTCATAATCCGGCCGATTCAGCTATTAATCCGGCGATTTTCAGCATTATTTCGGCCAAAGTTTACATTTTATAGAACCGAGACATCCTTGTACCTAAAACAAAAAAATCCCTATACTCCACTTTCGGAGTATAGGGTCCCAAATCATTCGGTTACTTTACGGTCGTCTCTTCTTCTAAGTCCTAATAGTCCCAGAAGACCAGCTAGGCCGATCCATTCCCAGTTTCGATCTCTTGGAGCGGCAGTTTCACGGATTCCAACACGATCATCAGCATCGCGAATGCCAACTCTGTCACCGTCCTTTTCGGTACGGATACCTGTACCGATTCGCTCCCTGTCGTTGTCTTCATTCATAATCCGGTTATCATCATCCATATTAGCTAACGCTGGTGCCCCAAGAGATGTAAGAACAAGCGTCGCTGTAAAAAATACTGCAATCAACTTTTTAGTCATTTTAAAAATCCTCCTATTTCCGCAATTTCTAATGCAGTCATAGATTAACCAAAAAGTTGATCATTATGCAGATAATTTTTTTATTCCTTGCTGGTTCTAATGAGCATTCCAATCCATCATCCATACTATTGAATGTGACGATATCATTATTGAAGATAGCATTATATTTGTATCTCGACATACAGGAATAGTCTCCACTTGTAGGTAAGCTTCTCAAAAAATGAAGTTTAGTGATGATAAGAAAAGATAATACAAGTATGGAGGTGATTTACAAATGATTAATTTCCTTGTAGGCGTGACGATACTCTTTATCGTAATTAATCTTTATTATTTTTTCACAAATAAAACCTACCGGAAAAGTCATTTCAGCACAGCTCTATTTCTTAAATTATTTTTCGTATTATGCGGGGTTTTGATTGGGTTCGGAATTCTGTACTATCTCTTATCTTTAAAAGGGATGATCCTCGTAGACAATCTCACTGATCGAAAACCAATTGAACCGACCATCTGGAACATGCTCTACTTTAGCGGAGTGACAATGTTATCTGTTGGTTATGGAGATATGCTTCCAGTAGGGATAACCCGTTTTTTTGCGCTTATCCAATCAGGCATAGGCATTCTTCTTCCAACCGCCTACTTTATGAAAACGTTCGATTCTTCAGAAACATCACAGGAACAATAAGGCATCACATCATAGCGTCACCATTTTTGATTTGTAACGTGAACTTAAGGAAAGAGTTTGAACGATTAATTTATGTCGATTTACCCTCGGAATTTGTTGATATTTCTCGGGAAATTTGTTGATATTTGAAAAATAGTGAAGTAGCAGATTTAGATTCTTTGCATATCGCCATGCGATACGAATAAAAAACAGTTTTACGATTGTGGATCTGAGCCAAATTATTATGTATCGCCACCACTATCTTTATTTCAGATTACTTTATTACAAGTGAGATTGCTTGTATCACCTGGCGATATACATGCACGCATCATAGAAACAAGGTTCATTGATAAAGCTTTCGATATACGTAGCCATATCGTCTGACGATATAAAACAAAAAGAACCGACCAAACGTTTTGACCAGCTCACCATGGATGTATTCTGTTTTCCCAGCTTAAACTGTTTCATTGCTTAAAGCAGTGGTTTTTCATTTACATATCGCTCGCCGATATCTCAAATGATATACAATTTCTTTTAACGGGTACTTCAAGCTATTTATTTCTGAATAAAGAGAAAAGCCCATTTCTTTTCCCTTTGGGTTTTTGTTGAATCGCTTCTTCTAATCGTTTGTTGAAATCATTCTGTAAACGCCATTCCTTAATCTGTTCTTGTCTCATATTTCGTAGTTCCTGTTGTAATTCTTCACTTCTTTGCTTTTCTTGTTCAAGTAATGTTTCATAATGCGTTTTTTCTTGCTCCATCAATGTTTCGTAATGACTCTTTTGTTGTTTGGTCAAATTTTCAATTTTGACATTCGTTTTTTGTGCTGAATTTCCGATATTTGAACTTATAGCATGATGATCATGCTGGAGTCGGGAAACCGTTGTTTTAAGCTGCGCCATATCGCTTGTCAATTGTGCATTCATTTCACGTGTCGCTGCGAGTTCATTGACGACATACTTCAAGACTTCTTTTAATTGATTAGGGTCGTACGGTACATTTTCATATGTATCGGTTAGCGCTATGTCTGTTTCATTGGAGCTAAGTAACTTTTCTTTCTGTTGAGCCACAAGCTCTTTAGCTGTATCGTCCAGGGGCATGTCCGTATCGCGTAACGCTACAAGCGCTCCGATGTCAGATTGGACAAAGATACGCCGATCCCCATCTTTCAAAAACTCGTATCCGTTCCGTTCTAAGATTTGCCCATACTTACGGACAGTCGGCGTGGCAATTCCCACTTCTTCTGCTACTTCCTTGGTAGAGAATGCTCGTTCATTCGGTTGTATATCGCGTCGCATATCGGACCTCCTTTTCTTTTAAATATGAAGGTTTTCGACATTAATTGCAAGTCATATCGGCAAGCGATACACAATTGTAATACATAAAAAAAGACTACCTCCTTATCTGTAGGAAGTAGTCTTTTTGGGTGAAAAATAGCTTAACTATTTTTCAGGTGATGGGGCAGATTACATCATGCAGCCCCTTCTTTTAGCTTAATTACACAAAGTCGCGATCTATTTCTTCCTTCCAGGTTTTAGAAAAAACTTGCTTGCTTCCTTCATGAGCGATCATCTTATTGGTCAAGTAAAATCTTGTTTCGTCAGAGGTCATTTCACAAAAAGCTTCCAGCTTCGTTTGCCAATCCTCTCTTCCAACACACAACTCCCATTCACAACGAACTGTAGCTGACAAGGGTTCCCCTTCTTTAATCGTGAAAGTATTTTTGTTTTTACTTCCATATTCTAATCCATTCTCAGGCAGACGTCGCATTCCTTCATCAGAGAAATCTTCCAATTTCCAAACGCGATCGATTGGATTGTGAATGACTTCCCTTGTCCTTTCTTCTTCTCGAATAATTTCACGATCCATAACTGTTGCTGTTTCTGGCTTTTCGAAATAGGAGGTAAATTCCTTCTCCTCCGTAAATTCCCTTACCGGCAGACTTAAGTAGGTCTCATTTGACTCATGTAATGTAAGTTGCACAGGTTCAGGCGAAGGCCATGCTTGCGGCCAATAGGTTGGAGCTATAGCCACCTCCAAACGATGCCCTTCTGGAATTTCCTGTCCTAAAGCATTTAATTTAACTGATACTTTGAACTTTTTCCCTGGTTCCAATTTCTCTGGATACTCATGAGAACGTTTATGGTTAAGATTCAGCATTCCCCAGCTGATCAGCGTCGATTCTCCCATTGGTGCTTTATCACATAACCTGACAGCCATCAATGCGTTTTCTTTATCAGAGCTCAATTCTGCGTGAAAAACAGGGTGGCCAAGCAAATCTGTAGTCTCTTGAAAAGGCTCGCTCGTAAAGACAACAGACTTTCCATTTTCTAACCGTTGATCTGATGGAAGATCTCCAGGTTGACCAAATGGACAAAAGACACCTGTATAGAATCCATGTTCTTGCACGCTAGGAATGATATACGAATTCTCAACAATTTCATACTTCTCTTTCAATTTCCCATCACTGATCCATAATTTCTTCGGTGCTACGTTTTCAGAAGGCCAGGCGTCATCCGCCACCCATTTTCCTGGTCTTTCCTTATAACTGACAGCAGGCTTCTCGCTGTTTTGAATCCATGAGATCATCTTAGGCTCTTCCATGATTCCTGTATCCTCGCCTTTCAACCACTGATCCCACCAGCGCAAGCATTCCTGTAAGAATCCAATGGCGGGTTCGGGTGTAGCTACTTCCGGATACTCATGGGCCCACGGACCAATCAAGCCTTTGCTTTCATTTGGGAGGTTCTTCAACAGTCGCAGCACGGCGTCTGTATATCCATCCTGCCATCCACTCACAGCAAAAACAGGAATTTGAATGTCATCATAATTTTCACACACTGATCCATGCTTCCAGTAATCGTCTCTTCGCTGATGGCGCATCCATTCCTCAACAAAAGGAGGAGTATTCTCCAGTCTATCTAGCCAATTTTCTCTCCAGCTTTCTCCCACGACATTCGGGTCTTGAGGACGTGCATTATAGACGAACATAGTCGAAGCCCACCACAGCATATCTGAAGCTAAGACATTGCCCCCTCGATAATGGACGTCATCAGCATAGCGGTCGTCTGTCGAACATAATGTGATGATGGCTTTTAAGGATGGATGCTGTCTTGCGGCCACTTGTAAGCTGTTAAATCCTCCCCACGATTTCCCGATCATCCCAATAGAACCGGTAGACCATGACTGAGCAGTAATCCAATCCAGCACCTCGAGCGCATCATCTTGCTCTTGTTTAAGGTATTCATCATTCAATATTCCATCAGAGTCTCCAGATCCTCGGATGTCTACCCTTATACTTGCATATCCATGTCCAGCGAAATAAGGATGACGGACAGAATCGCGGATAGCTGTAAAATCATTTTTCCGATATGGAATATATTCTAAAATCGCAGGTACAGGATTCGTTTGTGCATCTTCAGGCAACCAGATCGTGGCTGCTAAATAACTGCCATCGGACATAGGAATTTTCACGTGCTGTTCTTTTTTTACTTCTCTCGGAAAATCTGTTTTTACCGTACGTTTTTGAGAATCTTTTATGTTAAAGACCATTTCTCTCTCTCCCTTATGGTCATGAACTGAATTCATCAGGTATGACATAGTTAATTTTATCTTTATACTCTGGTGTAACAAACCTCATAATATTTTCAGATAAAAAGTAGATAGTTTGTTTGGCCGCTTCTTCTTTTGTAAAGTTGGACCTATTATTCAAATAAGTATTCATCATCCCTTTCCAAACCATCAATGTAAGGTCAGAAATCAACTCAACATCCTCTTGCTTTAGGTACTCTTCCTCTACAGCTAGTTGAATGAACAGAGCACTACGCTTAGAAAAGTTATGCTTCATAATGATCGATTTAATCTCTTGAGGCAATCCGATTAACTCACTCTCATAAATTTTGTAATAATCACCTAATAAATCTTCCGGTGAATAACCTAAATCGTCCATAAAAATAACCGAGTAGATTCGAGGTTCTTTGAAGGAATGCTTACAAAAACACTCCCAAGAATATAACCATTTCTCAATGGTGTTTGTACCTTTTTCCATATACGAAGGCAGTTCATCTATATAATCCTTTGTGAACCTCATGGCAGCAAAAAATTTCAGATGGGATAAATCTTTAAAGTAATTATAGGCAGTAGAACTAGTAAAACCAGCACGTGCCGCAATCTTTCGTATCGTTACATGATCAATCCCTTCTTCTTCAATCGTTTGAGTAGCAGCATCTAAAAAATACTTCCACATCCTGGCTCTTTGAACCCCTTTACGTCCTCCTGTCATTTATTCACTTCCTTTTTGTACGTTTTTTGTATTTACATAAATGTGCATACTTTCATCTTCCTTCAGCCATTTGACTAAAGACATGGTCATTAAAGCATACATGATCAATACTGGTACGGAAACCAGGACTGAAGAGGTTTGAACCACATCCAGACCACCTACTATGGTCAAACTAATAGCTAGTGCTGAAAGTATTATGCCCCAAAGCAAACGGTGCCAGCGAGCAGGTTCATCCTGATCGTGCAATTCTTTCGTCGCCACACTAGCGATCACGTAGCTTGCTGAATCTAGGGATGTAGCTAAGAATATGAAGCCTAAAATAACAAAGAAGATTGAAACTACAACAGATAATGGCAGCGAATTTAACACTTCCACAATTACTGCAGGTCCACCTTGTTCATTTAATATACTAGTCAGATCCAATGGAGTGTTTAATTCAAGATCCATAGCATACCCTCCGAACACTCCAAAGTATAGCCAACTACCTGCAGACCCCCATAAAAGAACATTAGAAACTAATTCCCTCATACTTCTTCCTTTTGAAATACGGGCAACGAAAATACCGATGAAAGGGGCTGTAGCTGCAAACCAAGCCCAATAGAAAACGGTCCAAGCTTGCGGAAATCCTCCTTTTCTGATTGGATCCGTATATAAGCTCATTTTCATAAAGTTATCAAGCATCAGACCAAAACTATTGGTAAAATAAGATAAGATAAATAGTGTTGGTCCTACAATAATGACAAATAAAGCAATACCTAGCGCCATATATACATTCCAATCACTCAACTTTCTAATTCCTTTGTATAATCCTAAATAAGCACTGGAACTAAAAATAAAAGTCCAAATAATGATGATGACAATATTCAGCCATAAAGAAGGCTCAATTCCCAGTAAGTTACCAAGGACAGCTGCCACCATTGGCACTCCAAGTCCTAAAGAGGTCCCCAGTCCCCCGATCATACTCCATATTACGAGAACATCTATCGCTTTCCCTAGGAAACCATCCGTATGTTTACCTAATACTCCTCGACATGCTGCACTTATTTTCAAGGAGTGATTCTTCCTTACAAAGAAACTATAGGCCATAACAACTGCTGGAAGTGCGTAAAGGGCCCAAGCAGAAATCCCCCAATGAAATAGTCCATAACTGACTGCGAATTCAGCACTCTTTGTACTTTTACCTTCTATTCCAAAAGGTGGTCCCGTGTAATAATACAAAGGTTCAACGATAGACCAAAACATGATACTAGTCCCCATACTGGCACAAAAAAGCATCCCTCCCCAGCTAAAACGAGAAAATTCTGGTTGATCCTCTGCATTACCTAATTTAATTTTTCCGTATCTCCCAAATATCAACCAAAGAAGGATAATGAAAAGTCCAATCGTCAAAAACTCAAATGCCCAGTCTAAACGGAAAGTAATCCCTGTCATAATGTTTGATACAACGGGCCCTGCCGTATCACGGAAGACCACTAATAAAACCGTTGCAACAACAATTAAAGTTATCGATGGCCAAAAAACGGAATGATCAATTTTATTTTTTTGCATTCTCTTCCCCCTACAAAAGATATTAAATATTCAATTAAAATGAACAAGTTCATTTTATGAACATGTTCATGTTAACATTTTAAGCTACTTTGTCAAAGTATTAAAAACAACGAAAAAGCCTCTCAAAAGTTCTGCTAACTAATGAGAGGATAACTAAAATATGATATTTTACCTTTTGAATGACAAAGGGTATGTCATTCAGGGAGTATATAAGGCAATAAACCCCTTTATAATAGGTTATTGGACGTTAACCATCATGCCGCCCATACCCTTAGTAAAATAAATGCTTAATGATAAGAGTTAAAAACGCCTATATGATCTGGCTTTCGACATTGCGGTATTAGCTTGAAACTAAATAGGATATCTATATTCATGAACCATATCCAGTCAAAAACCGTCATAAAAGAGCGAAATTTATAGTTACTACTTTGTATACATCTTGAGTAATGTAAAATACCATCAAATATTCAGGACTATGTTAAGCCCTTGTCCAGAAGGATAGGATTCTTGAAGTATGTCATTTTTGCAATTCTATACAGACTTATTTTTCATAAAATAAATTCCCGTTATTATAATACTTCTCCAATTTATTAAGGTTGAACTCCACTCTTTCCTTTTGTTTACTTCCTACTGCTGATATAACAGCATTTGAAAACGCAAAAGAGGAGACATGTGAGTGCATGGGTGTAAAGGAATCAATATCCATTAAAAATACATAGTCACTATAATGAATAATCGGACAACGCACACTGTTAGTTATAGTGACCACAGTACAATTATGTTCATTTTTTAAATATTTTACTGTTTCTAAAGTTCCAGTAGTGAACCTAGTATAAGTAAAAACAATAATAAGGCTTTGCTCAGTTATTTCCAATAAACTTGTTTCTAAATCTAATCCTCTATCATTTGTTAGTAAATTTACATTACCTAACATTGCATTTAAAGAGAACCCTAGATAATATGCATCCGTTAAAGAAGAACGTAAACCCATCACAGTTACTTGATTTGTTGTAGAGATTTTCTCCACTAACTGGTTAAAGTCTGATTCATTAATTTGACTTAGAGTCCTTTCCAAATTCTCTACATCTTTATTAAAGCTTTTATGGAGTACACTTTCCTCTTTCACTTGGGCATTAGATCTTTGCAGTCGATGGACTGTACGATCTCCAATAATTACTTGTTGGAGTTCATCTTGAAATTCAGAAAACTTCTTATATCCTAATGATAAGGCAAATCGTATAACTGTAGTTTCACTAACCCCTACTTCATTTGCTATTTGGTTGGCAGTCATATATGTAGCTTTTTCAGTATTTTTCACAAAATAATCAGCAACAAGTTTCTGAGTTTTAGTAATGTTTGTATTTTGAGATTTCACCTTCTCAACAACGAAGTTTTCCAATTGCAAAATGATCACTCCTACATATTTTAAAAGATCCAATTACATAAAAAAGTATGATTTAATTAATTATAACTATAACGAAATATATATAACAACTATTGGAATGCTGGTCCCTTTCTAAACCAAATGTTTACAGCCATTGAATTGATCCAGGACTTCCATCTTTTTGATCCACCTCTGCCATAATATTGATCCAATTAAGACAGAACTGATCCACCCGCCAATTCCAGTCATAGCGGCGTAATTTACTTGGAGAAACGTACATGCCAGCCTCATAAAAACGGCATGAGTTTCCTGACGGGTGTTTAGTATATAGGCATGCATGTACGTAGAGCTCCAAAAAAGTCAATTAACTTAATTCAAGTGGTTCACTAATGTCACAGGTAGATCATTTTCTTGTCCGGACTTGGTCAAATAGATGGCAGTGGTGGATCTAACCCATGTCTTTCTACACCAAAAAAACCCTCCTTAAATTAGCAAGGGTTTTTTTCTTCATTATTTAATTATACGAACGATGGAGAACTCCAGAGATTTAAATTTTGGCCTAATTGTTTTTCTTTAGATATGTCATATATACATTTAGCTACGGCTACATCTTCAATCCCCATGCCAACACTGTTAAAATAAATGCGCTCATCATCATTTTCTCTACCTAATTTTTTGCCATTAACGATAGTCCCTAACTCTGCATATATATTAGAAGGGTCAAATTTACCCTCTTTATACATAATAGAGATGGTTTCAACACCACGATGCTTTAATTCTACCCAGTCATCTACAACAATCTTATCTGCTTGTTCAATAACATCAAATTCACATTCGTGACTACCAACATGAATATGCAGTGACCCCTTATCCACCCACTCCTTTTGTACAATCGGTTTTTCTGTTACCGTTGCTGTAACAAAAATGTCAGAGCCCCGAACAGCTAACTCAGCTGAATCTACAATTTCAAATGTGACATTTTTCATGGCTATCTTCATATCTTCACAAAAATCTTTTGCACGATCAATGTTCAAATCTGCCACTTTTACTGTTTTTATAGTTTGACAGGCAGCTTTTATCGCCATAAGTTGAGTCCGGTTCTGTACACCAGCGCCAACTAATCCAAGTATCGAGGACTCCTTCTTAGCTAAGTGTTTAGTTACTACCCCAGAAACAGCCCCGGTTCTCATGGCACTAATCAACGTACCATCCATAACCACCTCAGGTAATAGAGTATCTGGGTTATTTAGTATTATTAAACCTGCTGCGCGGGGTAAATTATATTTGAAAGGATTATTAGGCGCACTAGAAATCCATTTAATTCCAGATGATTGAAATCTTCCCCCTATAAATCCAGGCATTGAATTAATTCTGCCACTCGTAGTTTCGGCATCTATCCCTCCCCAACGAAGAGATGATTTTGTAGGTAATACATAATCCTTCTTGTCGTGAAGAGAAATAACTTCTTCAATAATATCAATAATAAAGTTAATATTATTTCCTCCGCATTTTTCTACATCTGATTGTGACAAAAATAATAAATCTACATTACTATCCATTTATATTCCTCCTATTAACTTTTACGAAGTATGACGCTTCTTACTTTGTGCATGTATTTGGGGTTTGTGATTGCTAAATTTAAAAATTCCGAACATGTATGCAACAGCTATGATAACAAGTGATATTATAAGAAATGCAATTCCAACTACTAAGGAGTTGTAAGTTACAATTAATGTAGGGACTAGCGCTGTAATCAGTCCCCCTCCAAGAAAAGGACTAAAAAACGGGGCTCTTAAAGCATAGGCAGTACCTGCACTAGTTTTCATATCAGGGTCAACTGTACGAAGTAACATTAACCCTACAGCTGTAACTCCTGCCATTGTCCCTAAATTAACAATGGAATGCTCAAACCAATCCTTCTCAAACATTTTGGGTCCAAGATAAAAGAAGTACCACATCAGTGTAATTAAACTTGCTAGTGTAATAATGATGAGTGGAATAGCATACTCTAACACAATAGGCACTTTAATAGTTGCTACAGCACTTACTATGAGAAACTCGAGTGAGAAGCCTTGTATACGCTGCAGTGTGTTTTTGTCTATCAAATCAAAATACTTAGTCTTGGATAAAACCACATTAACAACTAGTCCTCCAATCATTGCTAAAGGAAATAAAGGGAGTCCTGTAACAATGGGGGATAATAAAATTTGGAAAACCCAGCCTATTAAGATTGCTACTAATATAATCGCTATATGGAATCCAAAACTTTCAATAACATTTGGATTTACAGATGAATAAGAATTTGCAGTTTTATTAAAAGTATCTGTCTGTTGAATAGATTTTAATTGAGATTGATTTTTTATGTTAGTTGTATAACCTTTTTTAACTCCGATATTTATAACGATCATTCCACCGATAATGCCGATCAGTAGACCAAGGGTAGCAGAAGTTAGTGCAACAGAAGAGCCATTTTCCCATCCTAGATCATTGAATACTTCTGTCATACCACCTGCTGTTCCATGTCCACCTGCCCAACCGATTTCTATTACAGTTCCGAATAATTCATTTACATTCCAGAGAGGTATTATTAATAACCCAACAATTATCAATGGAATAGCTATTTGCAAAGTGCTTCCAATATAACTATATAAAACTTGTGGTAATGCATACTTGCTAGATTCCTTGGAATTGTTTAGGGTCATTCCTATTAACATAGGGGCAAATACAAAATTAATTAATACACCCGCTAGGCTTCCCCAGGTTGCCACCATCTCATTTGGTAAAACATTCAAACCATATGGACCAACTAAAATTCCAATAACCCCTGCTATTAAAGAGGCTGGTATAAAGTACTTCTTAAAAAAATGTACCTTTAAACGAATAAAAGTTCCTACCAGTAGTATCAAACCCAGTACACTTAGATAAAACAAAAGAGAGTTAAGCGATTCGGCACCAATCGGACTATCAGGAAACATGAAAAACCTCCCTTAAAATTTCACCTTCTAAGAAGTAATAAAATCTTTTTTATGTAAAATGGTGTTTTTGATTCTTCTTCAGGTTACATCAAGCAATTTAAATAGTCAATATTTTTCGAAAATTTTGTTTTTATATTTGAATTAACTTTTTCTTACTCAACACCGGCTGTTCAGTTGGATTAACCTAACTTCAAATCGGTATGTATTATTCTTTTGATTTCTATAAAAGAAATTTAAAAAAACGCCTGAACCTGTTTCGATTGCCATTTCAGACTTACATTCTTCCAATATTTGAAGCAATCCTTCCTAGTGGCTGCTGCCTCTCCGATGGAGACAGTACTAATCGTGGCTGCTATCATTCTGATGTATGTCCTTGTGACATTCATTCCTGGCATCATTCCATTATTCACTGGAAGCATCCTTGCCATTGTCACCACTTGGCTCAGTAATCGGGCATTCAAAAAAATTGAAAATAAGCAACTAAAACATAAAACATAATATAGGAATATTCATAAGGAGTCTTAGCCAGCAACCAGGCTAAGCTCCTTTTTTATTAGACAATTATTTTCCTTCCATGACATAGCGCGACATAGCGCCTGATCACCACATTGAGAAGTCCATTAATATGTATCGATTTAATCTCCACCTACCTGCAATAACAGGGTTTCTTTAATGTTTATATGTCTATATACCTATCCCTTAAGGATTATAACCTATATAACATATAGTCATTTTAAAGACCCATTCAGTTCTATACCATTTAAAACAAGAGAAACAACGCTATTAAGGAGGTAAGCGGATGTAAGTATTGTATGGTCATTAGGAATTACCTTTCAGCCAAAATCATACAGGAGGTTAACAATGTATAATAAAAGTTTACTGGTGACAAGTTGGAGTATTTTTCTATGTCTGTTATTAGTCATTCCTATGTTCTCTGTGCCCACAGCCTCTCATGCCGAGCCAACACCTGATTCGCTTCCAGAATATACTTCTCCTATTGAAATAACTCAACCTTTAAACAGTGCACCTACCATTTATGATGGCGCAGCAGGAGTAGAGGACGGACATGATGTCCTATATACAACCTCTAAAAGTGTGCCTGCTATGTTCAGTGTGGTCGACTTAGAAACAAAAGAAGTTTTAAGGATCTTACCGATGGAAGGAGCCCAGGATTCTTGGCATCATGAAGTGGCTCCCGATGGTACCGTTTATGTCACTGGAGGTAGGTATCTTTGGGGATATTCACCTGAAACTAAGGAAATCAATCAATTAGCTCGAATTCCAGACAAATCACTATGGGCGTTGACTGTTGACGAAAATAGCAATGCTTATATCGGCACTTATTCCGACGGAAGTGTCTTCAAATACCATAAGGAAACGGGAGAGCTACAAGATTACGGAAGAATGATTGGAGAGTCAAGTCAAGAATATGTCCGGTCTATCGGCTATCATGAAGGTTTTATTTACGCCGGTACAGCCCATGACCAAATTGTGAAACTTAATCTAGAAACAGGAGAAAAGGTCGATATTGCAGCTGAACTTGATGACACCGGGACAGTATATGACCTGAATATCGTTGACGACCGCTATCTTTTTGCTCGATACAAGGATTCAAAAATCATGTACGTTTATGACCTGCAGGAAGAGACCTGGCTAGATGTCGAACTCACCAATGTGTCTGGTCTTCATGTCACTGACTCATTGGAAGGGAATGTCTACTTCATAGCCGACAATAAATTAAAGTATCTCAATTTGGAGTCTTTGGAAGTTACAGAGACAACCATGGAATATGGCAGTGGGTTCCGCGGGTCCGATTGGGTAGAAATTGAAGGAAATGATCAGCTTCCAGGAAAAAGTCTGGTTACCGTTACATTCAACGGCAGTATCGTCTTTTTCAACATAGAAACAGAAGAAGTCGTAACCTACTCTTCTATCGTTCCACCTACGCCAAATGTGACAAACGAAATTTTCAGTTATTCTGAAGATAAAATGTATATCACAGGTATGACAGGAGCAACAGCCGCCCTGTACAACCCACAAACAGGCGAAAGTGAATCTTTCAACATCGGTCAAGGGGATTCTGTCCATTCGTTTAATAACAAAGTCTATTTCGGAGTTTATCCAGCCGGCAGCATTGAAATGATTGATCCAGAAACCAATCCGGCAGGACCAGCAACCGACCTATTTGTAGTCGGAGAGGAACAGCAACGTATTCACACCCTGACAGATGGAGATGGAAAGCTATTTGCAGGAAGTATACCGACATACGGAAACCTTGGCGGTGCTCTTACCGTTTATGATGGCGATACTCACAAAGTTTTTCGTCATGTTGTAGAAGACCAAAGCGTTAACGGTCTTGCCTACACCGATGGCAAACTATATGGATCGACGACCATCAATGGCGGATTAGGAAGCACGCCGACAGCAGATGAAGCGAAATTATTCGTTTGGGATCCGGAAACGGAACAAAAAACGAAAGAAGTATCCTTGAACATCGATGGTCTGGACAAGCCAGAACATATCGGAGATTTAAAAGTCGGTAAGAATGATGACTATATTTGGGGCGGCTCTACTGGATATATCTTCGCCCTTGATCCAGAGACTCTCGAAGTCGTAAAAAGTGTCGAAGTGAACCCGAATCCAAACATGAGTGCGTGGGATAACGTTCACCTCGAGTGGTCAGAAGCCGGCCTTCTTTACGTGAATACTGGTGGTAACTTATATGTCATCCACCCAGAAACACTAGAATTTAAATATATCACCAGGACAGTATCCTTTGATATTGGAGAAGATGGAGACATTTATTTCTCCCCATACAACAACCGTACTGTTTTATCAAAAATCGAAGTAATCGATTATGATTATACGTGGGAACCATTGGAAGTAGGAAATTCTAGTTTTGAATCAGGTTTTGAGCAATGGACCTCCATGTTCGACACAGGTGATGAATATACGTACGAAGTGACCTCAGAGGCAGCTTATACAGGGGATCAGAGTCTGAAAGTATACGATCAGGTAAGAAACAATACCGTCGCTGTCTATAGTGACCCTATTCCAGTCGAACCTGGCAAGGAATATTTAAGTGAAGTGATGATGAACCTGATCTCAGGTACCCCAAGTCTATTAGTAAGAATTTACGATGAAGATGGCAACCAAGTACAGAGTGAAGCCTTTCAAGTCAAATCTGGACATGGTGAATGGCAGAAGGTCCAACAAAAAATCCTTGCTCCAGCTGATGGTGCCTATGCCCGTGTGTTCGCCTTAAGCACCAATTATTCATTAACTGATGGCTACTTTGACGATTTCGCACTCTATGAAAGAGTCAAAACCTCAGAACAATTACAAGAAATCAATTTGCAGGTTGACACAACAGAACTGACACGAGGGGAAACTACCGGCTACTCTGTAACAGGGACGCTTAGAAATGGTGAAGATGTTGAACTAGATGATGTCAATATCATTTCATCTGATGAAGATGTTATTTATGAATCAGATGGAAAACTCATAGCCGCCAGTCCTGGCACAGCAACTATAAAAGCAACCGTAGAAGAGAATGGAGAAACACTGGAATCAGAAACAGTTGAGCTTCAAGTAGACGTCACGCTTGGTTCTCTTGAAAGATATGTGACGGAAAGCTATGAGGACAACCAAATACCGCACCACATATACAAACAAACTTCCAATCAATTGAAACAGGCAATCCACCATTTAGAAAATGAACGACCGGAACAATCCGCTCATCACCTGGAAGTGATGCAGCATCACCTGACCAAATGGACACCTGAAGACGAACTAGTCAAACAAAACTTGTTAACTGACTTAGATTTCTACCTTTCCAAGTAGATAGAGACCCTCGGCTTACTGGCCGGGGGCTTCTAATTTAAGACAGTTAATAGACTTGTCTCACTAAGGATGGTTATATAGGATACTCCACAAAGACAGCAAGAAAAAAATTGGTGAACAAACCAAATATTTGTAACCGCTTTCTTTTTATTGTTAAGTGAACTTCAACTTTTTTCGGAGGTGATGGATGAATCGACTTTTTTCATAGAATTGAATAAACCAATATCAACCCGCCCTGTCTCAACTGTCATTTTCTAAAAAAGAAAGGAAGGATTATTTGAGAAAAATCTATTATTTGTTCATATTGACCGCTTTGCTTGCAAGTGTCTCTGTATTTTATGCAACATCCGCCAAAGCAGATGAAAGCAATGTGAAGGAAATCGGAACAGCGATAAATAGTGTATCCATACCTGGCGCCGCATACGGAGAAGGACCTAACGGTGAAGACTGGGTTTATGCAGTAGCAGGAGGATCGCCAGCAGTATTTAATGTCGTGAATGCTGAAACAGGCGAACGTGTTGACAGCTTTGAATTAGAAGGTGCCAGCAATTCATGGGCGTTAACGGTGGACCCTGATGGGAATGTATATGTTGGTACGTATTCAAATGGTACGTTGTTCCGCTACACACCTGGGGAGGACCATATAGAAAACCTTGGAACCGCAATCGCTGGAGAATCGTTTATTTGGCGGCTGAGCTCCGATGACCAGGGGCGGATCTACGGCGGGACCTTCCCTAACGCCAAAGTTTTTCAATACGATCCGGCAACAGACGAGTTCCGTGACTATGGTCAAATGTCAGAAGGCCAGCAATATGCGAGAAGCATCGATATTTACAAAGACAAAGCTTATGTAGGTGTAGGAACTAATGGACCCAATCTCGTAGAATTAGACATTGAAACAGGCAAAAAAAGAGAAATAGATCTCCCAGAAAAATTTGATGACCAGACAAATGTGTATGATATGACGGTGGTCCGTGATAAGTTATTTGCACGAGTCACTGGAGTAAGTACCATCCTTGTATTTGATTTGAAAACAATGGAAATCATCGACGAAATAGAAAACGCGAGTGGACTCGATGTCTCACCTGCAGGACCCAAAAACCTTGCGTTCCTAATTATAGACGGCGAGCTCCATTCTTATAATTTACAATCATTAGAACTAACACCAACTGGGTTTGATGACTTATTTTCAGCTCGTGGATTCGGTTGGATAACTATTGGAGGCAAGGATTATCCAGGTAAAACTCTGGCAGGCATTACGTGGAATGGAAACATACGCCATTACAATCCTATCACTGGAAACCATAGGATAATAGCAGGGCAAATCGAGGGGCAGCCAGTAGATATCCAATCACTTGCACAAGGCCCAAATGGTAACATTTTTGTCGGAGGCTATTTTTCTGGCGGGCTAGCTGAATATGATTATCAGAACGATCAACTTACAGAATATAAAGGAATGGGCCAAATCGAAGGAATGACCACGCATAATGACCGCTTGTATATGGGGGTTTATACAGGTGCTGGCCTCTTTTCCTATGACCCGGACCAAACCTATGATTATGGTACAAACCCTGTTGAACATTTTGAGTTGAAAGGTCAAGATCAGGATCGACCTTTTGCACTTGTGTCAGCAGGTGATAAGCTTGCGGTAGGTACCGTTCCTGATTATGGGAAGTTAGGTGGGGCTTTGACCATTTTTGATCCAGTGACAGAGGAATACGAGTTCCATAGAAATGTAGTAGAAAACCAAAGCGTTATCTCCCTAGAATATAAGGACGGACTTGTGTACGGCGGGACCTCTGTATGGGGTGGATTAGGAATTCAGCCATCTGAGGAAGAAGCCAAATTATTCGTCTGGGATGTAGAAAACGGGCAAAAGGTTTCTGAAACTATCCCAGTCCAAGGCGAAAAAGCAATTTCCGCTCTAACCTTTGATGATGAAGGATATTTATGGGGACTGACTTCCGGCGTATTGTTTAAATACGAGCCAGAAAGTGGAGAAGTATTAGCAGAAAAAGAACTATATTCACTTGATTGGGATCAAGTCGGTCACTTATGGCGTGGCGGCTTCTTGACTTATGATGAAGATGGCAACTTATATGGACAAACCCACGGGGAACTGTTTAAAGTGGATCCAGACACATTAGAACACGAAACTCTTGTAGACGATGCATTATTATTTGCGGAAGATGGTGAAGGAAACTTTTATTTCGCACGAGACCATAAGCTTTATAAATACGAGCGATGAAGTATGATATAAGTTCTGCCCCCCTGGCTTTCTTGCTAGGGGGGTGTTTTTTTCGGCAGCACAGTCAGTATCAAACGTGTTATTGTCCTTCCTTCTCCCATGTTTTTTACTAACCATTATGGGAGGTTGAAAAAATTTTATACCTCAAACCCCAGACATTACTAGATTTATAGAAGATAGTCATCTAAACTGAAAAAGAGATACAGTTTACGCAAGGAAGGGGTGGGCAATTACTCAACAAGCATTACCCAACTTAAAAGGCTACTGGCTTTTACTCAGAGCAATCGCAGTAGTTTCCTCCAGTGTCGCTACGATTGTTTGGACCATGCTTCCCTTATTTCTCTATTACCAATTGCAAGTAACCTCTTTATTGTCTTTATTTTTTCTATTATTACTTGGAGGTTTTATTATTCACGGGGCGCTCACCCACCTATTGAATGACTATGTCGATCACCTCTCAGGAACCGATTCGAATAGCCCGGCGATTTTATCAGGTGGAAGTCGAGTTATCTAGGATGGCCACTTTACTCCAGCGTTAATATGGCGTTTAGGTAAAAGCTTACTACTAATTCTAATGCTCTGTGTCCTGGCATTTTCTCTTTTCGGTTAATTGATTAGTATAAAAAAGGAGGGATAAAATATGGCTAATTTCCGAAAAAGAGGCAGTAAATGGTGATCCAACTACTGGTAAAAAGAAATTTACACCTAAAGGAGGAAATGGCTTCATTCATCTATTTGCAAGGATGAGACGTTTGCAAAGCCAAAAAAAGAGGTTCCCAGTAGTTCAGAGAACATATGGAAAACCTCTTTTTATATTTTCAAGTAAAATTCCCCAAAATGATAAATTCGATTTAAAGATTCTATCAAACCAAGAAATAACCGTAGATACTCCATTACGCACCTATAGATTCACAGATATGCGAAATATTCTTCACTACAAATAAGATCATACTCTTGTTCAGTATCGCTCTCTCTAGTTGTATGTTTGTTGGTAGTTATTCCTCATTATCTTCATCTTCCTTGATTAGCTCAATCGGAGTCAGAGGTCCATCGTATAATCCACCCCCGTACTTGGCATCAAATACGCGGATACTTAGAACATTTTCTTCTCCGTAGCGAATCACTTCAGCAGGGATCGTATATTCGCGCTCCCAATCCCACGCAGAGGTCATTCCTTGTTCTCCTTCTCCCGTTGGGAAAGTGCCAGACTCGCCGATCATTTGACCATTCATAAACGTTTGATCGACATCATCTATTTTTCCAAGCTTCACTTTTAACGAATAGCCTTTCCATTCTTCTGGAATATGGATCGCTTTTCGATACCATCCATAAGTGTCGTCTTCGAAGTAATTGGAATGATCTTCCCAACTGCTTGGAAGGGTGACCTCTTGCCATCTGCTGTCATCGAACTCAGGAGACTTCCAAGTTTCATTATCTCCTTTTTGGAAAAGCCAGCTTCCCGCAAGATTGATTAATGGCATGGCTATAGGTTCAGGTACTAAGTTCCCTATGGAAACCTTATAAGCGTCTGCTTTCCCATTTGTATCATAGGTGAAGGTCACTTTCTGAGTGCCTCCGCCTGCTTGAGCGGGAACTTCTACATCTTTTGTTTCCACTTCGACGCCGTTCACAACGAAAGGAACAGTGGTGGTTCCTGCGGTTGTACCATAATTGGTCACTGTGGCTTCAGCCATAATTCTTTCCCCATCCGCTGTTACAGAAAGTTCGCTATATTCAAAGGTTGGTTCTTTTTCGTTGACCTCCACTTGATTAACACCTAGTCCATCAACTTGAACTTTATATTTCCCTGGTTCAAATAGTTTATTGTAAGAAAGAGTCACTTCTTTGGTACTGTGAGGTGCAATTCTGATCTTTTCTTCAGCTACTTGCTCATCATTTACCATCAATTGGACCGTTTTACCTGTCACGACTTCGCTTTTATTCTCCGCTTCTACCGTTACCTGGAATTCATCATTGGATTGGATAACTTCTGGGACATGTTGATAGGAAAGTTCCAGCTTAGGAGCCTTATATTTAGGAAGCTCTTTCCTTTCCTCTTTAGAAGCAGGATACATTCGTACAGCCTGTCCGCCTCCTGTTGCCATGGAAGCGATCAGTGTATCATCGCGGTCCACAATCACTTTTTGGATGGAAACCGCTTCAGGATTTTCCTCCAAATCCGCATCATGGGCGTCAGAATAAATCTCCGCTACATACTTCTTGCCTTTATCCAAAAAGTCTAGGTCGACATCCAAGTCTCTCGCCTGTTCATCCGTAATACTACCGATATAAAATTCCTCGCCACTGCGGCGGACAATCGTAGCATAATCGCCAATTTCAGCATTTGGAACCATAATATCGTCCCACGTTACAGGTACATCTTTAATGAACTTAAATTCTGGCAAAATCTTCCCCTCTTCATCTTTATAGTTGTCCGTTAAGTCCGCAACCATTTGAGTACCAGAAGAAATCGTAACATACATAGCTAATTGTTTGGCACGAGTCGTATGGACCCTGGTATCTGCGTGGGAAATTTCTACATCAAAGATACCTGGTGTAAAATCGATCGGCCCAGCCATCATTCGTGTAAATGGCAAAATCGTATCATGTTCCGGTGGGTTATTTTGATCTCCAAACGCAGCATATTCCATTCCCATTACCCCTTCACGGCTCATCCAGTTCGGATAAGTACGTTCAAGGCCAGTCGATTTGATCGGTTCGTGTGTATTAATCATGATTTGGTGTTCAGCTGCTTTCTTGACTGCTTGATTATAGTGATTGACCATATATTGACCATGGTGTTTTTGGCCCTCTGGATTGTGTATACCGTTGTCAGCAACGTACCCACTCTTAATCGCATGAATCCCCAGTTGTTGATATAAACGGTATGCTTCATCCATTTGCTCCTCATAATTGAGGATATCTCCAGATGTTTCATTATGCATAATATAGGAAACGTTACGATCTTTGGAATATTGAACTACTTCTTCTAAGTCATAATCAGGGTAAGGTTCCGTAAAACTAAATTGATCCCCATTTTCTATCCAATTTCCATCCCAGCCGATATTCCAACCTTCCACTAGCAGACCGATATTTTGATTTTCAGTGTCTAAGTATTGATTCGCAAAGTCGATATAGCGTTTGGCATTTTCCGTTGTTGCTCCATGCTTTTCTCCGGATGCCCAGGTTGATTTTCCACTGATCATTTCCCACCAAACACCCACATATTTCATGGGTTCTATCCATGAGGTATCCTCGATTTTACTAGGTTCATTTAGGTTCAAAATCATGTCCGATTCCACTAGATCCCCAGCATCCTCACCGATTTCAATCGTTCTCCACGGAGTTTCAACAGGAAGGGTATCCTTTTTCACTTTCACATCGCTGTCCGGCCATGGAGCAAGAATACTTTTGAATGTATTCTTTTCCCCTTCTACCGCCTGCAAAGCCATCCCTGAGTAGTCGACGAGCTCCGCTTCATGTACCGTCATGTGAATCCCTTTTGGTGTTTTCATTGTAAATGGGGTGCTGACTTCCTTAACCTCACTTAACGGTGTTTGCTTGTAATTGTATTCGTAACTGTCCCAGTCATTCGGGATCCACCAGGACGTGTTATTGCTGGAAAATTTATATTCCGTATCCTCCGAAGTAATTTGCAGGTTCTCATCTAAGTTCTTTTGTTTTGGCAGCGTATAGCGAAAACCTATTCCATCGTCATAAGCTCGGAAGACGAGATTCATTTTTCTGTGTGGGGACTCTTTTTCCTGGAGATACACGGTTAACTGATTGTAGTGGTTCTTGATGGTATCCTTTTCTCCCCACACAGGCTCCCAGCTTTCATTAAACGTTTCCGTCGATGTATCCACAATTTCAAAATTACTGTTCAATGGATCTTGGTCTTTAAACTGAAAACCCATTGAAGAAGGCCTAACCAATTGCACCTTCTCATGAGAGAGCTGGTATTGGGGTTCCCCGTTTTCATTAAGGTTGAAGGTTAAATCGATTTTCCCATTTGGCGAGCTTACAGAAGCAGATGAACCATCAGCCCACACCATAGTGGCTGAAAAAGAAAGCAGGATGCTCAGCATGACAAAAAGGGTTATACTTTTTCTAATCATTTTCTTCCTCCTCATAGTTAGATGGGACGTGACAAGAACAAGTTTGAAATTCTTCAATAGCATCAAGTGTAAACGTTTACGTATGGGAGTGTAGACATCCCCCCTTTACAGAAGCTTAATTTCATGGAACCTTCCTTTTTTAAAAGTATCAAGTATGCATGAAAGGTATTGGGCTTTCTATTGATGACGTCTTTACTTGATGGACCCTTTCATCACTCCGCTAATAATCCATTTCTGAGCAATGACATAGACTAAAATCATAGGCGCTAACGCCATTAAATAAGAGGCAAAGGCCAAATTATAGTTGGTACTAAACTCCGTCTGAAAAATATATTGAACTAGCGGTATAGTAGCAAAGTCCGGATCACTTAAAATGACAAGCGGCAACATAAAATCATTCCACGCCCACAGACATGTAAGAATCCCGACGGTAGCATTCATTGGTGTCAACAGTGGAAAAATGACCTTCCAGAATACCCTCCATGTACTTGCACCATCCATAATCGCCGCTTCTTCCAACTCTTTCGGAATCGATTTGATGTAACCAACGTAGATGAATACGTTAAAAGCAAGACCATATACCACATACAAAAGAATCAATCCAATAGGATTATCGATATTCCAGATCGCTGTCTGCTTCACAATCGGAAGCATAATGATTGGAAATGGTACAAACATGGCACTGACAAAATAATAGAAAAGGAATTTGTAGAACCGTTTGTGCATATTACGCGCAATCGCATAGGCGACAAGTGAATTGGATAGAAGGGTAAAGAGGACAACGAATACAGTTACTAACGTACTGTTAAACAGGGCACTGAAGAAATTCGTGACCTCGACGGCATCGGCAAAATTCTGAAAGCGCCATTCATTGGGTAATGAGAGAAGGGATTCGGACATTTCCTCGGGCGTTTTCAACGCAATTGTAATGGTCAAGTACAGGGGAAGTAAGACAAGCACAGTCCCTAAGATCAAGAGAAAAGTGAGGAGCCAATTTTTCTTTCCTTTTACCACTACATCTCCACCTCCCGTTTCTGAAGCACACGAATTTGAAAGATTGAAACCACGACAATGATGATAAAGTAAATGACGGCATTCGCAGATTGATAGGCAAACTCCCCGCCTTCGAATCCACCTTTATAGATTAAGAGAGAGATCGACTCGGTGGCCTGCCCCGGCCCGCCGTTGGTAAGAGCAATAATCTGATCAAAAGCCATCAGAAAGTTTTTCATCGCTAACACCATATTGATTGTGAAAAATGGCGCAATTAATGGGAAGGTAATTTTCAAAAACTTCTTCCAAGCATTTGCCCCGTCTATTTCTGCCGCTTCATACACATCTTCCTGAATTGTTTGCAAACCAGCTAGATACAAGATGGTATTGAAGGCTGTCGCCTGCCAAACCGTCATTATGACAATCCCGATCCAAGCTGTATCTGGGTCGCCAAGAATATTTTTAGCCCATGAATCTAATCCAAGCACCCCCATAATTTCTGGCAGGAAGTGTGTAAAAATAAAGTTGAAGATAAACCCGATGATGAGGATACTTAAGATATTTGGCAAAAAATAAATGGCCCGAAGTGTTTTTTGGAACTTGATTTTCGCATTTAAACCAAGTGCCACAGCTAAACTGAAAATATTGACTAAAATGGTAGAGATGATTGCAAATTTAAATGTAAACCAATAGGAGCTTAACGCTCGACCATCTTGAAAGACGTTCAAGTAGTTGCTAAGCCCGACAAAACCCCATTCTCCGTAGCCTCTCCAATTTGTAAAGCTATAAAAGATTCCTTGAAGAACGGGATAGGTATGGAAAATAAAAAATATGATTACGGCTGGCATCGCCATCAGTAAAAAAGCACGCTGCCGATTTCTCATAACGCTTTCTCCCCCTTAACGTTTTTGGACTTTCTCCCACTCACGGTCCATTTTCTTCAAAAAGGCTTCTGTATTCTTTTCAATGAAGAAGGATTGAATCAAATTCGGGGCCTGTATGCCGCTAGGATAATAGTGATCTGGGAAACTAGTAATCTCATCATTCGCGATCTTTTCTTGAAGGCCACTAAGAATTTCATCCTCTTGTTTCACACCTTTAAGAGCAGAGAAGGCGTACTGTTCTTCAATGTATTGCTCTGCATTTTCTTCTTGGACCATAAACTCAATAAACTGCCTCGCCTCGTCCGGATGTTCACTATCCTTCAAGGCTGTCAACATGACGTCTACACCTGAGACAAGCTTATTCTTCTCAGGGTCGTTGGTAACTGGCATGGCAAAGGTACCGAGTTTGACATCAGGATTCACTTTTTTCAGCTCCGGAATGGCCCAGTTCCCTTGTAAATAAAAGAGCGCCTCTCCGTTTGCAAATGCATTGTTTCCATCGTTATACCCGTATTGGAGATTGTCATTTAAACCGTATTCTAATAGCTGTAGCATTTTGCCCGTCACTTCTTGGTAGTCTTTCTGGAAACTTGCTTCCCCGCTGTTCTTTTTTTCCGCAAAATGATCTGGCTGTAAAACGCCCGCCACGGCATTCCAAGGAATCATGCCTGTCCACGCATCCTTCAACGTAAAGTAAATCGGGGTAACACCTTCCTGTTCAGCCTTTTCTAATGCTGCTATAAATTCATCCCACGTATTTGGAACCTCTAGCCCCAGCTCATCCATCAGCTTCTTGTTATAGATGACAGCGTTAGCGTTTGTAGCATATGGAATGCCGTATGTCCCCTCGTTATTTCCAGGAACAAGCTGATCAATCATATCAACATAACTTGGTTGAACATTTTCAATCATTTTTGTTCCTGAGTAATCTTTCAATATCCCGGCATCTGCCAGTTCACCATAAAGTGCACTCCCTGCGATAGAGAGGATATCAGGCATATCCTCTTTCACAAGCCTTGTACGGAGAACGGTCTCCGCAGACGGCGGCGCATAAAGTTCTACATTAATGTCCGGGTGAAGTTGCTCAAACTTTTCTATAAGCTTGTTATAGGTGTTGATGTTTTCTGGTTTATTGGAAAACAGTTCAAGGTTCACTTCTCCATTTGAAGATGTACTTTCTCCACATCCCGAGAGTAGGAACGCACCCAAAAGACAGCTTGCAACGATTTGAATGACTCGTCTCATCATTCTCCACTCCTTCTTTTTAGTAAACGTTTACGTTTAACGCCAAAAAGCCTCCCGACTATTTCTCAGTAGTGATAACCGTAGCCTCATATGGCTCAAGCGTGACTTTAGAAAGGTCTGGGTGGGTGAGGATCTTTCCTTCTCGGTTGGTCAGAACGATTTCACCACTTTTTTCATGAAATTCGCTAAGATCCGCTTCCTGCTCTTTATTCGTGAAATTACAAAGAACAAGCAATACTTCTCCCTCATAGGTCCGGGTATAGGCAAATATGTCTTCACTATTTTCAAGCAGCAAGTCAAATTTCCCATGAACGACAACATCTTTCGATTTACGGAGCTGGATTAATTTTTGATAGTAATGGAAAATGGAATTTGGATCGTCTAAGGCCTCTTCTGCGTTGATCGTTTTATAGTTAGGATTGACACGGAGCCAAGGTGTCCCTGTCGTAAAGCCTCCATGTTCCTCTGCTGACCATTGCATAGGCGTCCTTGCGTTGTCCCGGCCTTTATAATGGATTCGTTCCATGACATCCTTGATGTTATCTCCGTATTGATTCACCCGCTCCTCGTACATGTTCAATGATTCAAGGTCTTCATAATCCTCTATCGTATCGAAGGCGACATTCGTCATGCCTAGCTCTTCTCCCTGATAGATGTATGGAGTCCCTTTCATTAGATGAAGACATGTTCCGAGCATCTTTGCCGACTTCTTACGATACTCCCGATCATCCCCAAATCGCGATACCACTCTTGGCTGATCATGGTTGTTCCAATACAAACTGTTCCATCCCTGTTCTTCTAATTCGTACTGCCATTTGGACAAGATTTTTTTCAAGTCAGTAAGTTTCCAGTCATTCAGCGACCATTTTCCAAGGGGGCCTCCTCCATCGACACCCATGTGCTCAAAGTGGAACACCATATTCAACTCATTTCGATCTTCCGCTGTATAAAGTTTGCCTTCTTCAGGTGTCACTCCCGGCATTTCGCCAACCGTCATAATGTCATATTTGGAAAGAACTTCCTTATTCATTTCATGTAAGAACTCGTGAATACGAGGGCCGTTCATAAAATAAGGACTTCCATCCCCATACGCTTTTCCTTCCTGGACTTCCCCATCTGGAAAACTGGGGTCCTTGGAAATAAAATTCACGACATCCATACGAAATCCATCAATGCCTTTATCCAGCCACCAGGACATCATGTCGTAAACTTCTGTACGGACTTCTTCATTTTCCCAATTCAAATCAGGCTGCTTCTTCGAAAAAATATGTAGATAATATTCATCTGACGATTCATCATATTCCCATGTAGAACCACTGAAAGCCGCTTCCCAATTCGTAGGGGGTTGGCCGTTTTGACCTTCTTTCCATATGTAGTAACCCCTTTTTGGACTGTCTTTCGATGACTTTGATTCAACAAACCACGGGTGCTCGTCAGAGGTATGATTAACCACAAGGTCCATGACAATTTTCAATCCTTTGTGATGGGCTTCTTCCAGTAAGCGATCAAAGTCTTCCATGCTTCCGAATTCATCCATAATGGCTTTGTAATTACGGATGTCATAGCCGTTATCATCATTAGGAGAGTCATAGACAGGAGAAAGCCAAATGACATCCACCCCTAACTTCACTAAGTAATCCAGTTTTTCCGTGATCCCTGGAATATCTCCAATTCCATCTCCATTCTTATCATTAAAACTGCGCGGATAAATTTGATAAACTACACTTTCTTTCCACCATTGTTCTGGCATTTTCTCGTCCTCCTCGTAAATTTACGTAAACGCTTACGTAAATCCTTAAAAAAATTTATTTTATTCTTTTCACAGATTCTCTCTCCACTAAATGATGAGGCATAACGCTAGATTCTGCTTGTTTATTATTCTTTATCGTAAGAACCATTTCGATCGCTTTTTCTCCCATTCGCTGGAATGGTTGAGCAATCGTCGTGAGCGGAGGAATTGACATCTCCGATAGTTTTAAGTTGTCATATCCGATAATTGATACATCTTCCGGAATACGGACACCTAATTTGTAGGCAGCGGCAATCGCTCCTATGGCGATTTCATCACTGGCAGCAAAAATACCCGTAATATCAGGATGACTTTCTAAAAGCCGGGGCAAGCTGTTGATTCCATCTTCATAAGTAAAGCTTATGTGATTTTCAACTAATGATTCGGAATAACTGAGCCCCGCCTCTAAAAGTGCCCGCTTAAACCCTTCAATTCTCGACCTTCCAGCTAGGAGATCATTCGGGTTGCCTGAAAGCATCCCTATTCGCTCATGACCCGATTCAATAAGATAATTTGTAGCCGTATAAGCGGCATGAGAGTCATCCACCTTAACATAGGGCAATGGATATTTGTAAGACTGCGTCAACACGAGCACCACTGGGACGCCCATTCGTTGAAATGCCTTATAATACTCCTCCTTGACCTCTTCACTCACAAATACAAGCCCATCCACCCGCTTCTCACTTAATAACTGAATATATTTCAACGTTTTTTCGTGATCTGCAGCTGTATTACACACGATCACACTGTACCCTTCCTCATTGGCACGTGCTTCAATTCCATGAAGAACTTCTGAAGATAGAAGCCCGGACACACTAGGGAAAAGCACTCCAATTGTTCCTGAATTTCGATTGACAAGCCCTCTGGCAATCGCATTTGGTTGATAGCCAATCTCCTCAATCGCCTGCAGGACCCGCTGTTTTGTTTTTTGGGAAAACCCAGGTTGATTATTAAGGACTCTGGATACAGTCGCAATCGAAACATTTGCTGCTTTTGCTACATCTTGGATTGTTGGATTCATGATCATTACACCTTATTTCCGCTTATACGTAAACGCTTACTAAATGATTATCTATACTATACATACTTGATATTTTTTCGTCAAGACTAATTAGAAAATCTTTATAGGTAAGGATGTGAATTAAATTTTTTAGAATATCGATTAAAAATCTACTAAGATGATTTTCTTTTCATTACAGTTTTAAAAAGAAAAGCCTCCCACGAGTTCAATGAACTTGTGAGAAGCTTTAAAATTTTAACTCTAATTTTTGAAAAATCCAGTCAATATCAACTTACAAATCGTTTAAATCCTTGGTATTAAAGGGTTTATGGGGCAGATTACATCATGCCGCCCATTCCACCCATTCCGCCCATGCCGCCCATGTCAGGCATTCCACCGCCGCCGTTGTTTTCTTCCGGCTTGTCAGCGATGACTGCTTCTGTTGTAAGAAGCATTGCTGATACGGATGCAGCGTTTTGAAGTGCAGAACGAGTAACTTTTGTAGGGTCTACGATACCAGCGTCGATCATGTTGACCCATTCGCCAGTCAATGCGTTGAAGCCGATTCCAAGGTCTTCACCTTTCAAGCGTTCAACAACAACGGATCCTTCAAGACCAGCGTTGTGTGCGATTTGACGGATTGGTTCTTCAAGGGCACGTAGAACGATCTTCACACCAGTTTTTTCATCTCCAGCTGTTTCAATTGCTTGAACAGCCTTCAAAACATTAACAAGTGCAGTTCCACCACCAGATACGATACCTTCTTCAACTGCTGCGCGAGTTGAGTTCAATGCGTCTTCGATACGGAGCTTGCGTTCTTTCAATTCAGTTTCAGTTGCAGCACCGACTTTGATGACTGCTACTCCACCTGCAAGCTTAGCAAGACGCTCTTGTAATTTTTCCTTATCGAATTCAGAAGTTGTTTCTTCCATTTGCGCGCGGATTGTGTTCACGCGGCTAGCGATCTTTTCAGAATCTCCAGCACCTTCAACGATTGTTGTGTTTTCTTTTGTAACCACAACTTTAGACGCTGTACCAAGTTGACCGATGTTTGCAGATTTAAGGTCTAGACCTAGATCTTCCGTGATCACTTCTGCACCAGTCAAGATACCAATGTCTTCTAGCATCGCTTTACGACGGTCACCGAATCCAGGAGCTTTGACAGCTACTGCATTGAATGTACCGCGAAGTTTGTTCACTACAAGTGTTGCAAGTGCTTCGCCTTCAACATCTTCAGCGATGATCAAGATCGGCTTACCTTGTTGAACAACTTGCTCAAGAACAGGAAGTACTTCTTGGATGTTTCCAATTTTCTTGTCAGTTACAAGGATGTATGGATTCTCGAGTACTGCTTCCATTTTGTCAGAGTCTGACACCATGTATGGAGAAGCATATCCACGGTCGAATTGCATACCTTCTACCACTTCTAGTTCAGTAGCGAATCCTTTAGATTCTTCGATTGTGATGACACCGTCGTTTCCAACGCGCTCCATCGCTTCAGCAATCAATTGTCCGACTTCATTGTCACTAGAAGAAATTGCAGCTACTTGTGCGATGGACTCGCGGCCTTCGATTGGCTTAGAAATTTTCTTAAGTTCTTCAACTGCAGCTGCAGTCGCTTTTTCGATTCCTTTACGGATGACCATCGGGTTTGCACCAGACGTTACGTTCTTCAATCCTTCACGAATCATTGCTTGTGCTAGGACTGTTGCTGTAGTGGTACCGTCACCAGCCACGTCGTTTGTCTTGCTTGCAACTTCTGAAACCAATTTTGCACCCATGTTTTCGAATGCATCTTCAAGTTCGATTTCTTTTGCGATGGTTACACCGTCATTTGTAATAAGTGGAGAACCGAATTTCTTCTCGAGAACCACGTTACGTCCTTTTGGTCCAAGAGTTACTTTTACTGCATCAGCAAGAGCATCTACACCACTAAGCATAGAGCGACGCGCGTTTTCACTAAACTTGATATCTTTAGCCATTTTTCAAAGAACCTCCTTGATTGGTTATATGTAGGGAAAATTCCCTATTCAAAATTACTGTTATCGCTTACCCAACAATAGCCAATACGTCAGATTCACGTAAGATTAAGTATTCTTTACCTTGATATTTCACTTCAGTACCAGCGTACTTGGAATAGATAACAGTGTCTCCTTCAGTTACTTCAAGAGCAACCTTTTCTCCATTATCTGTTACTCGGCCTGTACCTACTGCAACGATTTTACCTTCTTGCGGCTTTTCCTTTGCTGAGTCTGGAAGTACGATTCCGCTCGCAGTTGTTTCTTCGCCTTCTACAAGCTCAACGATAATACGATCACCTAACGGCTTTAACAAGTGAAACACCCTCCTCAAGGATAATATTTTTGATTTATTAGCACTCTTAACAAGCGAGTGCTAATTCCAGTTTTAATATTAATCAATCTTGATTTTTTTTGCAAGTAGAAAGATGAAATTTTCTCAATTCATTTTTATCGGAATTCTTGAGAAAGGAATTTCAGAGGAATCTATGTTAAAATGGGGCATTGAGTCAACGAGAAATCTCGAATGAAAGAGGAGAAAAGTTTGAACAAACGATACGCTTGGATACTAATCATATATATATTGATGCTGCTTTCTGGAATCGTCGGGGGTCAGCTTTTACTCTCATTTGATGTTCCAAGAGAAAAAATTCCCGGACTGTGGAACGTGATCAGCTTTTCCATCGGTCTCATTATCATCCTGATCATGTTAATACCGGATATCAAAAACCCGATGTACCGGGATGAACGGGCAACAATCCCGCAGACGATCGGCTGGGCCTTACTCGGTATCCCGATGGTTTTCTTTGCGCAAATCATCGCTGCCACGATTGAAATGCAGGTTTTCGGAGTGGAGCCAGGATCGAAAAACACGGAAATGATCGTCGACTTAACATTATCGGTTCCATTATTGATCCTTGTGGTTTCAGTCATCGGGCCGATCCTTGAAGAAATCGTGTTTCGTAAAGTCATTTTTGGCACAATCTATAACCGAACTAATTTCATTATAGCTGCTTCAATCAGCTCTCTTATATTCGCTGTCGTCCATAGGGACTTCACCCATCTTCTCGTGTATGCTGCGCTCGGTTTCACCTTCAGCTTTTTATATGTGAAAACGAAGCGCTTGATCGTACCGATTGTGGCCCATGTTGCCGTCAATACCTCGGTCATGCTTGTACAAGTGGTCTTCCGGGACGAAATACAAGAGCTTGAAAAACAACTACAGAGCACTCAACTTATCATTGGAGGCTTACTATGAGATTTTCACCAACATTTTGGATCTTCGCCTATTTCATCTTAGGCGTGATCTTTACGTATTTAGCGATTTTCTATGCAGGAGAGTACGGGGTGTGGTCGTTCTGGCCTCTTATCAACATGGCCCTCGCAGCATACGACTTCTTCAATGCATACCGGATGATCGAATTACGGAGAAAGATAAATAAAATGAAGAAGAAATAATAAGGACTGCAAGCGCAGTTCTTTTTTGATATTGGGGATTGAGTTTCTGGAAGGGTGAGCGTCCACATCAGAGCGAGCTTGGACTTTTTCTGTTCACTTTTCCAGATAATTTGTTCACTTTTTCAATTAATCTGTTCACTCTTCTACCCATAAGAGAACTTGGCAAAGCCAAGCCTTCTTGGGCGTGGGCTGAGCCAGTAGTTGCGCTTATACTGAAGAAAGTATTTAATACTTTCTTTAAGTGTTAAAAATACAGCTGTCCAAAACGTGTCTGAGCCTCTTGGAACTTTACAACTTTTTGAGAAAAAATCGTGGTTTTCAACCAAAATGTTGTGTTGGAGTCGCGTCTCGCTAAGGAAGTGAATTCTGGCAGAGTAAATTTTTGCTGACTTGAGCAAATTTGAGCTCAGCTTGAGCAATTTCACCCCTAGCTTGAGCAAAAATCAGCTCAGCTTGAGCAATTTTACCCCTAGCTTGAGCAAATCGGTACTTTAATCATGCTAAACAAAAAAGCGATTCCGCTGATGCGGATCGCTTCAATATTCATGCACTATCTTCCTCTTCTGCTTTCGCTGCTGTCCTCATCGCTTTCCTGTATGCGAATCCGGAGATCAGGATGCTGATTTCATATAACAGGATCAATGGCACAGTCACCATCAGATGTGAAATGAGCTCTGGCGGTGTAATCAGCCCTGCTACCACGAGTAAGCCAAAATAGGAGTACTTGCGAATTTTACGAAGTACAGCCGGCGTCACCAGACCTAACCGCGTCAAAAACATGATCACAACCGGAAACTGGAACAGAATCCCGAATGGCAGCGTCAGCCTGAACAAGAAATGAAAGTATTCATTGATTCCATACTCTTCTTCTACTCCCAAAAGATCAGCCAGGCCATTCATGAAATCAATGACGAACGGAAACAAAATGAAGTAGGAAAAGGATAATCCCGCTATAAATAACAAAAATGTAAGCGGAATGTACATCAGGGTTGCCTTTCGCTCTTTTTCATACAAACCAGGGCTTACGAACGCCCACAGCTGATAAAGCGCAATTGGTGAAGAGATCAATAACGCAATCAGAAAAGCGAAATCCAGGAAAACCCTCAAAGGGTCTGTCAGATTGAAGACATTAAGCTCCAATCCAGCTGCCTCTGGGGTTTTCTGCAAATATTGTATAAGCGGCATCGCTAGAAAGAATCCCGCAATGAACGCTCCTACAAAAACAAGTATGACGATAAAAACCCTTTTGCGCAGTTCTTCAATATGATTTTGAAGTGTCATTTGTTTTTCCGTCATACAAAACTACCTTCCTGTCTATTCCTCATCTGTTTTCGTTTGAGTGTTCTTCTTTTCTTTCTTTTTATCATCATCGTCTTCTACAAGCCCGCTTGTTGCATTCTTAAACTCTTTCAACGTTTTTCCTGCCGCTCTTCCAAGCTCAGGTAATTTTTTAGGACCGAAAATCAATAGTGCCACAACTCCGATTATTATCCAACTTCCTGGACCAAGCATCCTGGTCACCTCCCTTAAAAAATGGATGAACAAATTAATCCAACGGGTAATGCTTTAAAAAATAAATCAACGATTGCAGCTCGACTGCAAGATCTATGTGATGAATACGTACGTGTTCGGGTACCGTCAGTCGTGCTGGCGTGAAGTTCAGGATTCCTTTGACCCCGATTTCCACCAATTGATCTGCTACAGCCTGTGCGTTGTTAGCAGGAACAGTCAAGATTGCAACGGATACATCAGCGTCAGCGAAATTCTTCAATTCATCCAAATGATGGATCGGTACACCGCTGATATCAGTACCTACTTTCTTTTCATCAACGTCAAAAGCCAACTCGATACGTGTGTTGTCATTTTTCAAGAAGTTATAATGCAATAGGGCTGTCCCCAAGTTTCCTACCCCTATCAACATGACCTTTGTCACTTCATCTTGATCAAGCGTTTTCCTGAAAAACGTCAGCAGATAATTGACATTGTATCCATAACCCTTCTTACCTAGTGCTCCAAAATAGGAAAAATCCCTTCTTATTGTGGCAGAGTCTACTTTCACAGCTTCACTAAGTTCAGAAGAGGATACACGAAGCTTTCCTGATGAAGAAAGATTTTTTAAAAACCGATAGTACAATGGCAGACGTTTTGCTGTAGCTTGCGGAATTTTTTGATCTTCAACGCTCATCGGACCCCTCCATTCGTTATCAGAACACCAACTGAATCTATTGTTTGATCTATGTTTTATCCTTTACGATAATCGTCGCTTTTACCACCTGTCTTTTCTAGCAGGTAAGTCGGGCCGATCACCATACCTTTATCGATTGCTTTACACATATCGTACACCGTCAGGGCAACGGCGGATGCGGCCGTCAATGCCTCCATCTCCACACCTGTGTTCCCTTTCGTCTTGACCATCACATCGATGAGCAATTCATAGCTGTCATCGATTTTCCAATCAAACGATACATCTACAGCTTTCAAAGGCAATGGATGACACATCGGAACGATATCGGGGGTCTTTTTGGCGGCCATGACCCCTGCAACCTGGGCCACGGACAAGACATCACCTTTTCTGACTTTACCGCCCCGGATAGCGTTGTAAATTTCTTCAGTCACCTGGACGCTGCTTCGCACTCTTGCCGTCCGGACTGTTTCTTCTTTTTCTGAAATATCGACCATCCTTGCGCGGCCCTGATCATTGAAATGCGTGAAATCGCCCACAGAATCACCACCCTAACAGAGACTATACACCCTTTTTTATAAAAAAGTAAGGCATCGAATAAGGGAAATTATCACAAATCCTTGAATATTGTTTGGTTGCCTGAACTTTCTAAGATAAGCTACACTAATAGTAGCTGTTCAAAAAGTCGAAAAATGCAATATAACGTTTATTTTTCATAGTAATTACTTTTTGAACCTCAACTACTGAGGTGAACAAACATGATTGTCATGCAAGTCCAAGACATAACTAAATATTTTGGTGCTGACCTTATTTTATCGAATATTAAACTTGAAGTACAATCCCGCGACCGTATCGCGCTTGTCGGCAGGAATGGTGCAGGAAAATCAACATTGCTGAAAATCATCAGCGGACAGCTCTCCCATGACTCTGGTTCCATCATGAAACCGAAGGAAATCGAAATCGGCTATCTCGCCCAGGATGCTGGCCTGGAATCCGATCACTCGATATGGGAAGAGATGATCGGGGTTTTCAGTCATCTTCAAGACATGGAAAAGCAGATCCGTGCCCATGAGGCGAAGATGGGGAAAGAGCATATCCTGAATGATGAGGTTGCTTATGCCAAGGTACTGGCTGAATACGACGCTCTCCAGCATGACTTCCAGCTGCGAGGCGGATATCAATACGAGAACGATATACGTTCAATCCTTCATGGGTTCCGTTTTTTTGAAGAGGATTATGATAAACCGATCTCTTCTTTAAGTGGTGGGCAGAAAACGAGGCTAGCTCTCGTCAAGCTGCTTCTCACCCGTCCTGACCTCTTGATTTTGGACGAGCCTACCAACCATCTCGATATCGAAACGCTGAACTGGCTGGAGGGATATCTTCAATCCTATCCTGGTGCATTGCTCATCGTATCCCATGACCGGTACTTCCTTGACAAGGTCGTCACGCAGGTTTATGAAATCTCTCGGCAAAAAAGCAAGAAGTATCTCGGAAACTACAGCAAATATCTCGAGATGAAAGCCGAGCAATATGAGCAAGAAATGAAAGAATACGAGAAACAACAAACGGAAATTGCCAAGCTCCAGGATTTCGTACAGCGGAACATCGCCCGTGCTTCCACAACAAAACGGGCACAAAGCAAACGGAAGCAACTGAACAAGATGGAAAAGTTTGATAGACCTGAAGGCGGTGAGAAATCCGCACAATTCGGTTTTACAATTGAACGCCCGACTGGAAATGATGTGTTGAAGCTTAATGATGTGGCAATCGGCTACAACCAGGAAATTCTCACGAAAAACATCAATACCCAGATTCAAAAAGAAGAAAGCATCGCGCTTGTTGGACCGAACGGAATCGGCAAGTCCACGTTAATCAAAACGATCATGTATCCTGAACGAAAATTGAATGGGACAATCCAATTCGGTTCGAATGTGCAGATTGGATACTATGATCAGGAACAGGCGAATCTCAATAGTAATAAAACCGTGTTGCAAGAGCTCTGGGATGAGTACCCTACCCACCTTGAAAAGGATATCCGGACGGTTCTTGGAAATTTCCTTTTCAGTGGGGATGATGTCCTGAAAGGCGTCAATGAACTGAGCGGTGGCCAAAAGGCTAGACTCGCCCTTGCCAAGCTGATGCTCCAGAAAGCGAATGTCCTTATTCTTGATGAGCCTACGAACCATCTGGATTTAGACAGCAAAGAAGTGTTGGAAAACGCCTTGATCGACTACCCGGGTACGATCCTCTTCATCTCCCACGACCGTTATTTCATCAACCGGATCGCCACGAGAGTCGTAGAGTTGTCTCAAGAAGGACTGGAAAACTATCTAGGTGATTACGACTATTATACAGAGAAAAAAGCGGAACAAGCAGAGCTTGAACGGATTGAGGCAGAAGAGCAGAATCAACTACAGCACCATACCCCTGCTACGGAACAGAAAGAAAAATTCCAGATTGATAAGCAGGCAAAAAAAGAAGAACGGAAGCGCCTCCGCCGAATCGAAGAAATTGAAGTAAAAATCGAAGAGTTAGAGAATGCGATCGAAACTTATGAAAACGAGCTCAGCAAGCCAGAAGTCTTCCAGGACTATGAAAAGTCCCAGGAATACAATCAAAAGCTGGAAAACTCCAATCAAGAACTGGAAAACCTTCTAGAAGAATGGGAAAGTTTACAATTGAGTTAAGAGAGGTAGGTAAGAATGAATGACTCATTGAGTCTTCATTCTTTTTTTACATTTAGACTCTGTTTGTGTTTATTGTTAATTTCTGCCTGGCTCAGCCTTCGCCCAAGGTTTGCTTTGGTAATTTTTCTTTATTAGACAAAAATAATCAACATATACACATAATCCACAGAGTTATACACAGTTACAGTAGCAATTCTTCCGTTTTCTTGTCGATTTTTCCACAATATCCACAGAAAACCCTTGATTTACCCACAAAAAATTATTCACATCCACAAGGGCTTATTTTCTTTCGGTCTCAAGATCTTATCCACATTGTTCACAACTTGTGGATAAGAGTTTTCCACACTGAGTTTCGACGCTATTCGACTATTTTTGATTCTATTGCCTTTTTTAATGCTTCGGGTTCATCCACTGAAATATAAACCTTTGAAACAGACTTCCTTTTTTCATAAAAACCACTGGCTTGTCGGGGTTTCTTCAACTCGATCACATACTGAGGGGATCATCGAAGAATTGCGAAAGAAGGCATTTTTCTCTTTTTTAATTTCTTGAGCTCCACCTTCAAAATTATTGATAGATAATACATTTTGTCGATTTATGGTGATTGATCAACGTAATTTAATTTTGATGTGGATGCTGTTCTTATCCACAACAGTTGGGGATAATCGCACCACCTGATACTCAGCGGCTAAAGAAAACTTGGTAAAGCCAAACCTTTGGCGATGGCTGAACCTTAGTTGAACTTATATTGAAGAAAGTATTTTATACTTTCTTTAAATGCAAGAAAAGGAGCATATATAAACCGAGGAGCGGTTTACGATGATTTTCACGATCGCGAAATCAGCTGAAAAACGGAAGAATTCTTGCATTTAATCCTCAATCCAACAAAATCCCTCAGCTTCAAAAAGACATTGTTCGGGTGGAAAGCGACTATAGTCCGCTTTCCTTTTTCGACATTTAGCCGTCTGCATGAGAGAGGAGCCACAACTTTCTTTAAGATAAAGAAAACTTGGCAAAGCCAAGCCTTTGGCGCAGGCTGAGCTTTAGTTGCCCTTATATTGAAGAAAGTATTTTATACTTTCTTTAAATGATAAAAAAACGGTTCTCATGCTCAGGAAGCATGAGAACCGTCCCCACTAAAGCTCCAATCCTGGGTTACCATTGAGCTTCATATCAGCGCGTTTTCCTTTTTGGTACTCGATCGAGCCTGCTGCAGCAATCATCGCCGCATTATCAGTACATAACCATAATGGCGGGACCGACAACCTGATCCCTGCCTCGGCAAACCGCCCTGTCAGCCGTTCCCGCAATCCTCTATTCGCTGCTACTCCACCTGCTACGACAACTTGTTTCACTCCGTACTCTTGAGCGGCCCGAAAAGTCTTCTCGACAAGAACGTCGATGACACTCTCCTGGAAGCTTGCGGCAAGATCATTAGGGTTGATCTCTTCCCCGCGTTGCGAAGCATTGTGAAGCGTGTTGATCACCGCAGATTTCAGACCGCTGAAGCTGAAGTCGAACGAATCTGCTTCGAGCCAGGCCCTCGGAAGATCAATGACCGCCGAGCCTTCTGCTGCCATTTTATCGATATGCGGACCGCCCGGATATGGAAGCTTCAATGTACGAGCAACCTTGTCATACGCTTCACCAGCAGCGTCATCACGGGTTTCCCCGATAATTTCATAGGAACCATGCTCCTGCATCAAAATCAATTCAGTATGACCGCCCGAAACGACCAGCGCCAACAACGGGAACTCTTCCATCGGTTCCTGCAAGCGATTCGCGTAAATATGACCTGCGATATGATGAACCGATACAAGCGGTATGTCATGCGCTAAAGCGAGTGCTTTCGCTGAATTGACCCCGATCAACAATGCACCGACCAAACCAGGGCCTTCCGTCACAGCGATTGCAGACAAATCTTCGAAACCGACGTCTGCTTCCTTCATCGCTTCTTCGATGACAATCGTGATCTGTTCAACATGGTGGCGGGACGCAATTTCCGGTACTACACCGCCGAACCGCTTATGGCTTTCAATTTGTGAGGCGACGACGTTCGAAAGCAGCTCCGTTCCATTTTTTACAATGGCCGCTGCTGTCTCGTCACAGCTCGTTTCAATTCCTAATATGATTTCATCTTTTTTCTGCATTATAAATTCACCCACATTACTAATGCATCTTCTCCATTATCCGTGTAATAGTTTTTCCGGATGCCGCCGTTTTCGAATCCATATTTGCGATAGAGCCGTTGCGCGACCACATTGTTTAACCGGACTTCGAGTGTCATCGTCTTGGCACCCATTGTCCGAGCTTGTTCCATCGCTTTTTTCATCAGTGCGTCTCCGTATTTCTTCCCTCTGAATTCAGGAATGATCGCGATGTTGGTGATATGCGCTTCGTCAATGATGATCCAGATCCCACAATAGCCGATCGGTCGTTCATCCACCTCGAGAATCAGATAAGTAGCGAACTGATTGTTCACAACCTCATTGTAAAATGCATCCCTGCTCCATGGATTAGGAAAAGAAGATTTTTCTATTTTCAACACGTCTTCAAGGTCGTCCAATGTCATGACGCGAAAAGTCAGATTTTCTACCATTTCAGGCACCTACTTCTTTTGGTTCGCAAGCCACTTGGCTTCTGCTTCAGCTAATCGCAAATAGCTTGGAGTGAAGGTGTGAGGATCCTCTCCTTCTCGTTCCACACCAAGTGCAGCAAGCTCTGAAGAACGAGGACTATGATCGGCTGCTTGTCCGAATACAGCTCTCTCCCCAAACCGTTCTACAATTTTCTCCTGATGAAGCGGAAGGTCATTCCCTAAAAACAACACCTTATCCGCCCCTTCCTTCAGCAGATCGAGCCACTCGGTCAGCTGGACAATCCGCTCTTCCTCCAAAAGCTGGAATCGTCCTTCCGTATTCCCATAAAGACCGGTGTAAATCTGCCCTCTCCTGCCGTCGAACAATGGGCAGACCACTCCATCAAAATACTTCCCATTCTGGGCGAGGACCTCAAGGCTTGATACACCAGTAACCGGAATGCCAAGCGACCATGCCATCGTTTTTGCCACAGAAACGCCGATCCGGACACCTGTAAAAGATCCAGGACCCTTCGCTACAATGATGCGGTCAAGTTCTTTCGGTGTCATATCAACTTCTTTCAAAAGACTGTCGATCGCCGGCATCAATCGTACAGAATGGTTCTTTTTCATATTCGTCGTCAATTCTCCGACGATTATGCCATCGGATATCACGGAAACACCCATGACAAGGTTGGATGTATCAATCGCTAATGCTTTCATTCCTAAACTCCTCACATATGCTGTTCGAACGTTCTCCTGTCGGTTCGATCGTCAATTCACGCTCTTCATCACTTAGACGGCGGATCGTGATTGCAAGCCGATCATCCGGTAAAAAATCTTCGATGAGGTGGGCCCACTCGACGACCGTTACGCCCTCCCCTTCGAAATACTCATCGAAACCCAGGTCTTCATCGCTGTCTTCCAAACGATAAACGTCCATATGATATAACGGTAGGCGTCCTTTATATTCACGGATGATCGTGAACGTAGGGCTTTTCACAACCCTTTTGATATGTAACCCTTTCGCAAGTCCTTTTGTAAATGTCGTCTTTCCGGCACCGAGGTCACCCTCTAATGTGATGACATCGCCTGGCTTCAAAAATTCCGCCAGCTGCGCTCCGTACTGTATCGTTTCTTCTGGACTTATCAGTCTGATTTTTAATGTATCCACTTCTATCACCTGGTTCTCATTGACTAAAATGATTATAACCTTTTTTGGAAATCGGAATCAGATCATCACCTTTTTGAAGGGTGACACCTTTGTTCCCTTCCACTACTTCGCCGATTTCATGGAGCGGTTGTCCGTTTTCGCTGAAAAGCTTTTCCAGAGCTGGCCAGTCTTCACGCGGGACGGTACCGACTAATTGAAAATCTTCTCCTCCATACAACATCCAATCCAACACTTGTCCAGCTGTAAAGTGATTGAATTCATCAACCACCGGAAGCTGATCATATCGAAGTTGGATGTGGACCTGGCTGGCTTCAGCAATTTCATGCGACTCACTGGCTAGTCCGTCGCTAATATCGTTTAACGCAATTTTAAACCCACTCTCAGCGAGAAGCAACCCCGCCCCTACTTGCGGCTCAGGCAGCTGATGGGCATCGAGCAGACTTTTGAAATCATCAGAAACCTGATCCTCTAACAGGAGTTCCAGTCCTGCCGCTGATAATCCGACTGGACCTGTCAAAAACACGGTATCACCTTGCTGGGCATTTTTCCGCAACAGCTTTCGGTCTTTTTGGACCCGGCCATGGGCGGTCACTGAAACCACGAGAGGACCTGAGGTAGAGACCGTATCCCCGCCGATAAGATCAACGGTGTATTTGTCAGCAAGATCTTCCATCCCTCTGTAGATCTCTTGAAGCTCTTCCTCTGTCCAATCCTGAGGGATCGCAATCGATACGAGAAAAAACTTCGGTGCACCACCCATAGCAGCAACATCACTGATGTTTACAGCTAAAGCTTTATACCCGATTTGATAGGGACTCATCGTTTTACGGCTGAAATGGATGTTTTCGACCTTCGTATCCACACATAAAATATCATCAAACTCTGTTTCCGGACGGATGAGTGCTGCGTCATCCCCGATCCCTTCGATCATAGTCGGCTGATGATTCTTTTTCGGTGTGATGCTCTCGATCCATTCGAATTCATCCTTCATCGGATACAACCCCTTTCCGTTCTCTATCTATTTTCCATTATAGTCTATCGTGCGAAAGAAAAACCTTAGGCATTTACTCCTAAGGTTTTTTCTAACATTTACACTTAAAGAAAGTATAATATACTTTCTTCAGTATAAGTGCAACTAATGGCTCAGCCCACGCTTAAGGCTTGGCTTTGCCAAGTTTTCTTTATTTTATCCTACTTCCAATGAAAATCCCACTCAATCGTTCGAGTTCAAGACATTGAGGTCAGCGGTTTCTCATCCAGAAATTGATGGCTTAATTTCCTATAATGTTCGATTTTACTGAGATCGACATTCCCTCCACTAACGATACAGCCGACCTTATTCCGTTGACCATCAATCTTGTTGCATAGGAGAGAAGCAACAGCTGCTGCACCTGCTCCTTCAACTAGCGTCTTTTCTCTTTCGAGCATGAATATGATGGCATAAGCGATTTCTTCATCACTTACCGTCACCATTTCATCGACGAATTGTTCAATGACTGGATATGTGTGCTTCCCAGGTTTTTTCACCACGATCCCATCCGCGATGCTTTTCGCCTGGTTCATGTATCCTGTGTTCTTCCCTGTGAACTGGTTGTATGTTGCGGGGGCTCCTTGTGATTGTACCCCGATCACCTTCAACTGGGGATGAAAGGTCTTGGCTGCTACAGCTATGCCAGCAATCAATCCTCCACCTCCGACTGGTACGACGATCGCCTCCAAATCCGGACATTGCTGCATCATTTCTAATGCGATTGTTCCCTGTCCGGCCATCACTTTCTCATCATCAAAGGCATGGACGAAGGTAGATCCGTTCGCAAGCATATCTTCACTAGCAGCTGTAAAAGCTTCCTGATACGTCTCACCTGTCAGCTTGATCTCTGCACCATACGATTTCGTCGCTTCCACTTTAGCGAGGGGCGTCTTTTTCGGCATGAAGATTTTAGCTGAAATCCCTCTTTCCGAAGCTGCAAGCGCCACCCCTTGTGCATGGTTGCCTGCTGAAGCACAAACGATTCCACGTGAAGCCTCTTCCTTTGTCAATGAACAGATCTTATTCAACGCACCACGCAATTTGAAAGAGCCGGTCCGTTGCTGATTCTCCATTTTTAAAAAGACTTGACGGCCTGTTAGACGGTTTATGGTTTTCGACTGTTTCAAAGGTGTCCTGTGGACGTCATGCATCAAATTTTCTACTGCTTTTACGATCTCAGTTCCATTTAAGAAATTCCCAACACACTTCACTCCTGTCTTGATTTTTCATATTGTTCGATCTGCTCCTCATAGGTGAGGGTGATCGATATTTCATCCCATCCGTTCAACAGCATCTCTTTCCAGTAAGGATCGATGTCAAATGATGATTCGAAGCCTTCTGTATCACGGATGGATTGTTCCTCTAGATTTACGGATAACGTATAATCCGATTGCAATCCTTTTTCGAGCAACCTCTTGACTTCCTGATGGCTCAACCTAATCGGTAACATCCCGTTCTTCAAACAATTGTTGTAAAAAATGTCTGCAAAGCTCGGTGCGATGACCACATCAAATCCGAAGTCCTGCAGAGCCCATGGCGCATGCTCTCTTGATGAACCGCAACCGAAGTTCTCGCCTCCGACCAGTACCGAGGCTCCTGAATATTTCGCATCATCCAAATGGAAATCACTTCGCAACGATCCATCGTCGTCATATCGCCAATGATAGAAAAGGAACTTGCCGAATCCCTGGCGATCGATCTTTTTCAGAAATTGCTTCGGGATGATCTGGTCAGTATCAACATTGTCCCTGTTTAACGGAAAAACCTTCCCACTGATTTCACGGATTCCTTTCATGATTCTCACTTCCTCTAGTGTACTACTGACATCATTTCACGAACATCTGTAAAACGGCCTTCGATCGCTGCTGCCGCAGCCATTGCCGGACTGACAAGATGTGTTCTTGCGCCATTCCCTTGCCGTCCCTCAAAGTTACGGTTCGACGTCGACGCACATCGTTTTCCAGGCGGGACGATGTCATCATTCATGGCGAGGCACATGCTGCACCCGGACTCGCGCCATTCAAAACCAGCATCCTGGAAAACTTCGTGCAAACCTTCTTGCTCTGCCTGGTTTTTGACTGATTGTGAACCCGGAACGACAAGAGCTGTGACACTCCTTTTGACCTTACGTCCCTTCACAACCTCGGCTGCTGCCCGAAGGTCACTTAACCGTGAATTGGTACAGGACCCGATGAAGACGAAATCGATCGAAACTTCCTCAATTTTCGTTCCACCTATAAGATCCATATAGGTAAGGGCTCTTTGCACGGCTTCCTGATCAGATTTCCTGTCATACTGATCTGGCGAAGGTACTTGATCACTGATACCGATGCCCATCGAAGGATTCGTCCCCCATGTCACTTGAGGCTCGATTTCAGCACCATCGATTTGAAGCGTTTTGTCATAGCTTGCTCCTTCATCCGTTGCGAATGACTTCCATTTCTCAATGGATGCCATGAAACGGTCTCCATTTGGAACATGGCGCTTTCCTTCCAAATAATCGAATGTAACTTCGTCAGGGCTGATAATTCCGGCTTTAGCACCTGCTTCGATCGACATGTTGCAGACTGTCATCCTCTCTTCCATCGAGAGATTTCTGATTGCTTCTCCTGTGAATTCGATGACATGCCCTGCTCCTACACCGACTCCGAACTTCGCAATGATACCGAGAATCAGATCCTTTGCTGTGACACCGAAACCGAGTTTTCCTGTGACTTCGATCTGCAGTGTTTTCGGTCTGGCTTGCCACAATGTCTGGGTAGCGAGGACATGTTCGACCTCACTCGTCCCGATCCCGAAGGCCAGAGCTCCGAAAGCACCGTGCGTGGAGGTATGGCTGTCTCCACACACGATCGTTTTACCCGGTTGCGTCAGACCAAGTTCTGGTCCGATTACATGGACGATTCCTTGATCCGGATGGTGGATATCTGCAAGCTCGATCCCGAATTCCTTACAATTTTCCTCGAGCCTGGTCATCTGGGTCTTTGCCACCTCGTCTTTGATCACTGTCCGATTAAGAGTCGGAACATTGTGATCCATCGTAGCGAAAGTCAGATCAGGACGTCTCACCGGTCGCTCCTTCAGTCTCAGACCTTCAAAGGCTTGGGGAGATGTCACTTCATGAACCAGGTGGAGATCGATGTAAAGCAGATCCGGCTTGCCGCTTTCCTGATAGACGATATGTTCCTCCCACAACTTTTCAATGATATTTTTTGGTTTCACTTCAATTTCCTCCACTGAACAGTGTCATTCTTTCGCGTTTTTTCGCATAGATTGTTGTTTTGTTTTGAGTTTGGAAATATACTCGCTTAGCTTGCTGTCCCGCAGGAGTCTCGCATGTTTCCATTGTCATAAGCCTCCAGCAACTTCCTTGACAACATTCCATCAGCAACAAACTTTTAGAAGATAGCCTTCTTACAAATATGCCGCTAAGATTCCTGACATCGCATAATTCGGCTTCATTTGTTCGACGACTAAGTCGATCATTTCTTTCGTTTTCGAAACAGGAACGATTTGATTGCCTGCCAAGTCTGCTGTACGTGCCCCAGTACGAAGGATTTCCTCAACGGCAGCTTCAACCATATCCGCCTCTTCTTTCATCCCGAAAGAGTGGCGCAGCATCATCGCAACAGATAATACCATTCCGAGTGGATTCGCCTGCCCTTTACCAGCAATATCAGGGGCTGAACCGTGGACAGGTTCATAGAGTCCGAAATCGTCTTCTCTTAAACTAGCGGATGGAAGCATTCCTAGTGAACCGGTCAACATGGAGGCTTCATCACTAAGGATGTCTCCGAACATGTTCTCCGTCACCATAACATCGAATTGGTTCGGTTGATAAATGAGTTTCATAGCTGCGACATCTACAAGAAGATGTTCGACTTCTACATCCGGATATTCCGGTGCGATCTGATCAACGACCTCTCTCCACATCCTGCTTGATTCCAACACATTCGCTTTATCAACGGAAGTTAGCTTCTTCCGACGTTTGGAGGCAAGTTCGAATGCTTTGCGGACGACCTTCTCGATCTCCTTCTTCTCGTATCGGAGCGTATCAACAGCAACTTCCTGATTCTTTCCTCTTCGTTCTCTTGGTTCACCGAAATAAAGGCCGCCGGTCAATTCCCTGACGATGATGAAATCGACACCCTGGACGACACTCTGTTTCAATGGTGAAGCGTCAACAAGAGCTTCAAATGTCTTGATTGGACGAAGGTTGCCGAACAACCCCAGCTCTTTGCGGATTCCTAGTAAACCTTTCTCAGGGCGGATTTCCACAGGTACATCGTTCCATTTCGGTCCGCCTACTGCACCGAGTAGGACGGCATCGCTTTGTTTACAGGCTTCAAGTGTTTCCTTAGGGAGAGGAGTGCCATGATGATCAATGGCAACACCACCAATATCTGCTTGAACAACCTTGAATTGATGTCCATAGTGGTCTTCGACAGCTTTTAACACTTCAAGTGCCCCATTCATGACTTCTTGCCCGATCCCATCACCTGGTAGTACTGCCACTTGCTTTTTCATCATAATCCCTCCATTTTTTAAAAGTTTAGTTGTATTACTGAATTTACTTAATTTTAGTGGACACCAGAGGCCTTATTCTTGACCAAAACCACTTTTTCGAAGGTTTAGAGGACACCAGAGACCTTATTTACCTGAAATTATCGGAAAACAACCCGTTTTGTCACAGATAAGGTCTCTCATGTCCGCTAATGTTTGGAATCACACCTTCTTTGCCAAAGATAAGGTCTCTCATGTCCGTTATTTTCCAATAGGCCTAATCTTTAGCTATTTTTACTTACACAGACGCTTTTTTCTTTTCGCGTTGGTGTACGTTTCGAACCCTGTTGACTGCATCCAGGTATGCTCTTGCCGATGCTTCGAGTACATCCTGGGCAGTTCCTCGTCCACTTGATTGGACGTCATTGTATTTGACTTGTACATAAACCTCTGCCAGTGCATCTCGTCCTCCGCCGACAGAGTGGATCTTGTAGTCGAGTAGAACGATTGAATCTTCAACGAGCTTCTCGATCGTGTTATAGATCGCTTCGACACTGCCGAAGCCTGTCGCCGCTTCCTGGGTATAAGTGCCATCCGGTTTCACGACTGCAATCGTCGCGGTTGGAATGTTATCCATCCCGTATTGCACTTGCAAGCTCTTCAAGTCGTAAGTTGGTACGCCTTCCGCTTCGGTCTGCTTCTCCATGAGGAGAGCGAAGATATCATCGTCGGATACTTCTTTCTTCTTGTCAGCGAGATCCTTGAACATCTGGAACGCTTCGTTCAGCTTCTGATCCGTCAATTCGAAGCCCATGTCCTTCACTTTGTTTTTGAAAGCATGGCGTCCGGAATGCTTTCCTAGCACAAGGCGGTTGGTCTGTACGCCGATTAACTCTGGACTGATGATTTCGTACGTCGTTTTCTCCTTCAACATACCGTCTTGATGGATTCCTGATTCATGGGCGAATGCGTTGTTTCCGACAACTGCTTTGTTTCCGGGTACATTCATTCCGGTAAGCTTGCTGACAAGGTTGCTCGTACGTTTCAATTCATCAAGTTTCAAACCTGTCTTCGCCCTGTAAAAATCGTCCCGGATATGAAGCGCAACGGCGATTTCTTCAAGACCAGTATTTCCGGCTCTTTCACCGATTGCATTAATCGTTCCTTCGACCTGATCTGCTCCATTTTCAATCGCGGCGAGTGTATTGGCTGTAGCCATCCCGAGATCATTGTGGCAGTGTGCCGAAAGTTTTACCTTATCGACGTTCGGTACGTTCTCCTTAATGAACCGGAACAGTCCGCCGTATTCCTCAGGCGTCATGTAGCCGACCGTATCAGGAAGGTTGATGACTGTCGCGCCTGCATTAATGACCTCCGTGATGATCTTTACGAGAAAGTGTTTGTCTGAACGGCACGCATCTTCCGCTGACCATTGGACATGTGTAAAATTCTTTTTCGCATATTTAACCGTCTCTACAGCTTTTTCAAGGACCTGATCTGTCGTCATTTTCAGCTTGTAGGTCATGTGGATCGGTGATGTCGCAAGAAACACATGGAGTCTTGGTTCAGCCGATCCTTTCAACGCCTCCCAAGCTGCGTCGATGTCTTTGCGGTTCGCACGGGCAAGCCCCGTCACCGAACTGTTTTTCACAGATTCCGCAATCCGTTTGACTGATTGCAGATCCCCTTTGGACGCTGCCGGAAAGCCGGCTTCAATGATATCGACGCCCAAACGTTCTAATTGATGAGCGATTTCAAGTTTCTCAAGGTGGTTTAGATTGACGCCAGCTGATTGTTCACCGTCTCTTAGGGTTGTGTCAAAGACATCAATTTTGGCCACTGCCGACCACTTCCTTTTCTTTTTCTTTTTTGATGAACGGCATCAGCTCTCGTAATCTCCTTCCCACTACCTCGATCTGATGGTTCTTCTCCCGTTCATTCGTAGCGTTATAGACAGGACGGTTCAATTGGTTCTCAAGAATCCATCCCTTGGCGAATTCACCTGATTGGATATCTTCCAATACGTCTTTCATCCTTGCTTTCGTTTCTTCGTTCACGACTCGTGGACCTGATACGAAATCACCCCATTGTGCCGTATCCGATACTGAATACCTCATCCCTTCGATTCCATCCTCATACATCAGATCGACGATTAGTTTCAGCTCGTGGAGACACTCGAAGTAAGCGACTTCTGGCTGGTAACCAGCTTCTGTTAACGTTTCGAAGCCTGCTTTTACGAGAGAGGTGAGTCCTCCGCAAAGGACAGCCTGTTCACCGAATAGATCGGTTTCCGTTTCCTCCTTGAATGTCGTTTCTAAAATTCCAGCTCGGCCGGCACCGATTCCTTTTGCGTAAGCCAGTGCGAGATTCGCCGCTTCACCTGTCACGTTCTGTTGGACACCGAAAAGTGCAGGAACCCCAGCACCGTTTGCAAATGTCCTTCTTACCAGATGTCCTGGTCCTTTAGGTGCTACGAGGAAGACATCGACATCTTCCGGAGGGACCACCTGATTGAAATGGACGTTGAAGCCGTGTGCGAAAGCTAATGCTTTCCCTGGAGTCAATGCAGGCTTGATTTCGTTTTTATAGACGGTAGGCTGCCATTCATCCGGAAGCAGCACCATGACGACGTCTGCTTCTTCACTCGCTTCCCGTACAGATTTTACAGCAAATCCGTCTTTTTCCGCCTGATCCCATGACTTCCCTGGACGAAGCCCGACAACGACGTCATAGCCACTTTCCCGTAAGTTCTGGGCGTGTGCGTGACCCTGGGAACCATAACCGACAACAGCAACTTTCCTCCCCTTCAACACATCGTTCGTTACATCATCGTTATAATATACTTTGACCATTTTCCATCATCCTTTCCGGTTATTTTAATAGTGTATATTGCTTAAGATCAGTGACTGATTTCTGAAACCCTCTTGTAAATGCTGTGATTCCGGTTCTTGCAAGCTCCTTGATTCCGTATGGTCTTAACAGCTCGATGATCGCTTCGATCTTTTCCGTATCACCAGTGACCTGGACAGTGAGGGTGTCCCGCGACATATCGATGATCAAAGCCCGGAACGGTTCGACGATTCCGCTAATTTCCGCTCGGGTCTGCCCATTCACGAGCACCTTGATAAGTGCAAGTTCCCTGGCCACAATCGCCTGATTAGTGATGTCGGATACCTTGAGGACATCGATCTGCTTATTCAGCTGTTTCAAGAGCTGTTCAATTTGCCGATCATCCTCGACATTGACCACAAACGTCATTTTCGAGATTCCTTCTGTTTCGGTATGCCCGACTGTAATACTCTCAATGTTGAAGTGACGTTTTGTAAAAAGTCCTGTCACTCGATTCAAGACACCACTCTGGTTGATGACTGTTGCTGTTACGATTCTCCTTTTCATGGTTTCACCCCGATCATTTCGTGGAGTCCTGTTCCTGGTGCTACCATCGGATAAACGTTTTCTACTGGACAAACGCGACAATCGATCAATGCCGGTTCATCATCAGCCAATACTTCAGATAGCAACGTCTTGGCCATTTCCTCTGTTTCAACCTTGAATCCTCTCACGCCATATGAATCAGCCAGTTTGACGAAGTCAGGCTGCAGACTGAAGACGGATTGTGAATAACGCTGTTCGTAAAAGGATTCCTGCCATTGCCTTACCATTCCGAGAGCCCCATTATTGACGATGATGATTTTGACTGGGAGATCCAATTCCCTTAAAAGGATAAGCTCCTCGGAGGTCATTTGAAAGCCGCCGTCTCCGACAATGCTTACAACCTTTTTATCCGGCTCAGCGATTTGGGCGCCGATTGCTGCCGGGAATCCGAATCCCATCGTCCCAAGTCCTCCGGAAGTGACCCATTTGTGCGGATCGTTGAAGGTATAATATTGAGCTGCCCACATCTGATGCTGCCCGACATCCGTTGTTACGATCGCCTCTCCGTCTGTCAGCGAATGGATTTCCGTAATCAGTTTTTGAGGAGAGATCGCATCCTCCAACTCCTTATGCCAGTACGGATATTCCTGTTTGTATTGCCGTAAGTGCTCGACCCATTCATCACACATCGAGCTCGATCCTTGCTCGTCTACAAGCTTTTGCAGTGCCGCTTTCGCATCTCCGACGATCGGAATGTGTGTTTTCACGTTTTTCCCGATTTCAGCGGGATCGATATCGATATGAGCGACTGTTGCATTCGGTGCGAAGGTCTTGAGATCTCCTGTCAGCCGATCGTCAAACCGGGCACCGATATTCACGAGCAGATCACATTCGTATAACGCCATGTTTGCGGCATAGCATCCATGCATTCCTCCCATTCCGAGAAACAGCGGATGGTCTGCCGGGAAACCGCCTAATCCGAGCAACGTATGGACGACTGGGATATTTTTCAATTCAGCTACTGATCGTAATTGTTCGGATGCCTTGGCGTGCAATATCCCTGCTCCTGCTAAAATCACTGGTTTCTTTGCTGATTCGATCGCTTCGTTCAGCTTTTTGATTTGCAAGACATTCGGATTCGTCGTCGGCTGGAATCCCGGAAGATGTACCGATCCGTCAAAGTTCACATCCGTCGCCGTCGCAGAAACATCCTTCGGAATATCGACAAGCACTGGACCCGGACGGCCATGCGTTGCAATATGAAACGCTTCTTTCACAATTCTAGGGAGGTCTTTCAAGTCTCGGACCTGGTAGTTATGTTTTGTAATCGGCATCGTAATTCCGGTTACATCCGCTTCTTGAAAGGCGTCTGTTCCGATGACACCAGATGCCACCTGACCTGTAAAAATGACAAGCGGCAGTGAATCCATCATCGCGTCGGTAATACCTGTGATCAGATTCGTCGCACCCGGTCCTGATGTTGCTAAAACGACGCCGGGTTTACCTGAAACTCTTGCATAACCTTCAGCCGCGTGGATTGCTCCTTGTTCATGTCGTGCTAGCACGTGCCTGATCGGGTTACGATAAAGTGCATCATAGATTGGTAAAACCGCTCCTCCCGGATACCCAAAAACAACTTCGACTTTTTCTTGCTTCAAGGCATGGATCAGAGTCTCGGCACCAGTCAGCCGCTGCTCTTCAGGTTCTGCCTTCATTTTCACCTTCATTTCAATCTCCTCCCTGAATTTTTTACTCAATGGTTGGTTCCTTTGAATTCTCCTCCATTTCCGCTGGCGATCCGTAAGCCCGCTCGATTGCAAATCGATGTACTGGCTTCGCTCGCTTTTCCCGCAGGAATGTCGGGTATTCACCTGAAGAAAGTAGCTCTAGAACATCAACTTCGAATTCATAAAGGCTTTTTACAAAATGAAAAGCCTTTCCACCCACTACGACAATGTTTCATTTCGTAAAGGATGAAAAGGCTTTGATCTGATCCTCTTCATGGTACCACCTTCGTTCATAGCACCCTTACAGATGCTATCTCATGGGGCTGCTCCAATTGGTCAGTCCCTTTTTGTAACAAGTGTTTAAAAACACTCGGTCGCACCTACTAGAAATTCAATGCGACACTCAGAGGGGATGTCGTGTATGGGTGTATTACCGGCTTCCACCTGTACCGGCTCTCTGGAAAATACGGAATCCATCCACTTTTACCTCGTCGTCGATTTAGTGATATCAAATTTTCATGATTCCGCCTGTACTCGCGGATGTTACTAGTTTGGCATATCGAGCTAAATAACCTTTTTTGATCTTTGGAGGAGGCTGAACGAAATTTTGCCTGCGCTCCTCTAGTTCTTCCTCTGAAATCATCAGGTTGATTGTACGGTTCTGAAGGTCGATGAAGATCGAATCGCCATCCTGTACAAAAGCGATCGGTCCGCCTTCTGCCGCCTCCGGTGAGATGTGTCCGACGGAGATGCCTCTGGAGGCCCCTGAGAACCGGCCATCTGTTATCAAGGCAACTTTCTTATCCAGCCCCCGTCCTGCAATCGCTGCAGTCGGTGCTAACATTTCCGGCATCCCTGGTCCGCCTTTCGGACCTTCATATCGGATAACGACTACATCCCCTTCTTGGACCGTTCCGTCATCGATTCCTTGCTGTGCTTCGTCCTGTGAGTCGAAGCATACTGCTTTTCCCACGAACGTCTTGATTGAAGGATCGACAGCACCGACTTTGATCACGCCGCCTTCTGGTGCGATATTCCCATTCAGGACTGATAAGCCGCCGACTTTACTATAAGGATTATCCCTTCGCCGGATCACTTCGTCATTTTTGATATCATACGATTTGACTGTTTCATATAACGATTTTCCGGTTACAGTAATTCGATCCCTGTTGACCAATCCATCAATTTCACAAAGCTCTTTGATGATTGCGCTGATTCCTCCAGCGTGGTGTACATCATCCATCGTATAATCCGATGCCGGACTTATTTTTGCCAGGTACGGCGTTTTTTCAGCGATTTCATTGATTCGGTTGATGTCATAATCAACCTCTGCTTCATTCGCGATTGCTAAAGTGTGAAGAACGGTATTCGTTGATCCGCCCATCGCCATATCAAGTGCGAATGCATCATCAATCGCATCTTTCGTAATGATGTCTCTCGGTTTGATATCCTTCTTGATCATGTCGACCAGATGATGAGCAGCTTCTTTAATCAGTCGATGACGTTCATCTGATGTAGCGACGATCGTCCCGTTTCCTGGTAACGCCAGGCCGACCATCTCCATCATGGAATTCATCGAGTTCGCCGTGAACATTCCTGAACATGAACCGCATGTCGGACAAGCGTTTTGTTCAATATCAAGAAGTTCTTCAGATGTCATTGTCCCGGATTGATGGGCACCGACACCTTCAAAAACGGATACGAGAGATAACGGTTTACCGTCTTTCGAAGTTCCGCCTTCCATCGGACCTCCTGATACGAAAACAGAAGGTACATTTGTTCTTGCCGCTGCCATCAACATTCCTGGTGTGATTTTGTCACAGTTTGGAATGAAGAACACCCCATCAAACCAGTGAGCATTGATTACGGTTTCGGCTGAATCAGCGATGACTTCCCTGCTAGGCAAGGAGTATCGCATTCCGATATGTCCCATCGCGATTCCATCATCCACGCCAATCGTGTTGAATTCGAATGGTATGCCGCCTGCTTCGCGAATTGCGTCTTTAACGACTTGTGCAAAAACATTCAAATGCATATGGCCAGGAATGATATCGATGTAAGAGTTGCAAACACCGATGAACGGCTTTTCTATATCTCTTGTCTTGACGCCCGTAGCACGCAGCAGACTCCTGTGCGGTGCACGGTCTATCCCTTTTTTGATCATGTCACTTCGCATCTAATCACCACCAACCTGCAATTATCCTGCTTGAACCTTTTTATCTGAGTACACTTTGTATCCATCTTCAGTCACTGTATTTCGAAACGCTTCTAAAAGCTGATTGGTATATTTACCTGGACGTCCATCGCCTACCTGTCTGCCATCGACTTTTACAACGCCGATCACTTCAGCAGCAGTTCCAGTCAGGAATACTTCGTCTGCTGTATAGACATCATGTCGGGTAAATACCTCTTCCCGCATTTCAAAGCCTAATAGTTGAGCAATTTCGATAATGGCATTCCTCGTTATACCTTCTAACGCTCCCACATAGCCTGGCGGCGTTTTGATCACATTGCCCTTGACGATGAAGACATTGTCGGCAGAACCCTCTGCAACATACCCTTGATCATTGAGCATCAATGCTTCGCTCACACCAGCGAGATTCGCTTCGATTTTCACAAGGATGTTATTCAAGTAATTCAACGATTTCACTTTAGGAGATAATACATCCGCACGGTTCCTTCTGCTTGCCACCGTCGCGATTTCAATGCCTGCATCATACAGCTGCCTTGGGAACAAAGCGAGCTGTTCAGCAATGACAATGATCTGAGGATTCCGGCAACTATTTGGATCGAGACCAAGGTTTCCGACACCTCTTGATACAACGACACGAATATATGCATTACGTAAATCATTCCGACGCAGTGTTTCTGCGATGATTTCCGATAATTCTTTTTTCGTTTTCGGGATGTCGAGCATGATTGATTTCGCCGAATCATATAGGCGATCAACATGTTCTTTCAGGCGAAATATATTGCCATCATACATTCTAATACCTTCGAACACCCCATCTCCGTATAAAAATCCGTGGTCATACACAGATACAACAGCTTCATTTTTATTGACAAAATGGCCGTTCAGGTAAATCCATTGTTCGCTCATGTCGATCGCTCCTTTCATATCATTTTTTCTTTTGAAATAAATTGGTTGAAGCCCTTTCTGACGGGGCATTAACTTTTGTCAGAAAATTATGTTGATGACAATATTACTCCGATGTTTTCGAGAGGTCAACCTTATTTTTTGATAATTTAGATTAATCAGTTATTTAGTAAACGCTTACATCATATTAACCATGGGCTTTTTGGGAGTTAAAAATTTTTTTATTGGAAGCGCTTTAAAGATAAAACAACGCGCGATATGAAGGGAATCGTTTCCACATTCAAGGTAAAATACAGGGTAAAAGAAAACAGTACCAGGGAACCAAAATCGATTGGATCTTTTGAGAGAAAAGTCCGGAATCGAGAATTTCGTTTTAATCCCATTTGACTATTAGAATTAGAAAACGGTGCCTGGCACCGTTGTAAACACCTTCTGTCCCAACACTTTTGAAAGTGTACCTGGCACCGTGGTAAACCCTAATCTTAATAAGAGCTGTCCATGATGCGATGGAATCTCCAAAAATTGATGTTTTCATCCGATTATGGAAGAAAAACAGATTAATTAAGGGATTATTGGATGTTATTTATTCATAAAAGGACTAAGGTTACCTGTAAATAAGGGGAAATGATAGGTAAACTTATATGAAATTCTGATTTATCTACAAAAAAAAGATGATAAATACAAAAATTTGTAAATACCTACAAAAATGTCTACAAAAATTCGAAATTATCTACAAAACACTAAAACATTCCTAAGACTGTGGTAGACCAAATTTTGTACTTTATTATCTTTCAAAAAGACCCTTGTTAGGATCTTAGCTCATTTTCTATGGAGATGTTTTATTCGGGAAGGGGCTCTGTTGGTTTTTATTTTGATCTCTGCTAAATTCACTCCCTTTCCGCAAGCCTCCTCGCTGTGGGTCTCGCCTTTTTCCCGCAAGAGTGTAGCTAATTTCGCTTAAAATCAACAAAGTCCTTTAACAGAGCCTTTGAGAAAAAAGATGGTGGATTCCTTTTGATGAAGAGGATGATTATTGCTGAATTCAATGGTTATTTGCAAAAATTAGACTTCTTCTGCGAACCTTTTAAAACGACAAAACAGTGGAGGTTTCTGTTTTTAGGCATAAAAAAAACACGAAACCGTTGTTTCATGTTGATGGCGGACCCGACCGGATTCGAACCGGCGATCTCCTGCGTGACAGGCAGGCATGTTAACCCCTACACCACGGGTCCAAATATGTATGTTCCAAACGTGAATTCCACGTAGTGAGTTTTAATTGGTTGCGGGGATAGGATTTGAACCTACGACCTTCGGGTTATGAGCCCGACGAGCTACCAGACTGCTCCACCCCGCGACGATAAAAGTATAATGACGATGTCTTCGTCTCAATTTTCATGTTGTCCCTTTCAACCGGACAATAACTAATATACCATATTAACCAAACAACTGCAAGTATTTTTTTAATCTTTTTGTTTTAAGACAGGAAAGTACTGCCAAAAATCAACAGCACTTTCCGCCTTATTAGGATAAAGCCTTTCGGAATGCATCCTCGATATCCAGATAATCCTCAATCCCGACTGAGATTCGAATCAATTGTTTGGTAATCCCTAACCGCTCTTGGTCCGAGGTCGGGATAGCTCGATGTGAAGTCCCGATCGGATACGATACAGTCGTTTCCACGCCTGCCAATGTCGGTACTACACCGATCCAATCAAGATTCTCAGTAAATTGATTAGGATTGATATCATCACGTAAAACAATCGATACAATCGCTCCATTCCCTTTTTCAGATGCGTCCGAGGGATAAAAAACTTTTTCAATACCTTCGTGCTCTGATAAAAAGCCTGCAAGCTTCTTAGCATTGCTCACATGCCTCTCCATACGAAGACTTAAGGTCTTTAGTCCTCGGCACGTCAACCAGGCTTCAAATGGACTCAGATTGCTTCCGAAATTCGTGACTTTGCTCCGTGCTTTTTCGACAAGAGCAGCTTCACCGACAAGGACACCTGCCGAAATATCTGAATGCCCTCCAATGTATTTCGTTGCACTATGCGCTACAAGGTTCACCCCTTTTAAATATGGCTGGAGTAGATAAGGTGTTGCAAACGTGTTGTCAATCATCGTTCGTACGCCTGTTTCTTCTGCAATTTTCACGATTAGATCTACATTCTCTACTCGTAAAAATGGATTTGTAATCGTTTCGGAATAAAGTAGAACCGTATTGTCCTTCATAGCTGAGCGGATGCTCTCTTCGTTTTCAAAAGAAGTGAATGACACATCAATCCCTAAGGACGGTAATTCTTTAGCGAGTAACTGATATGTACCGCCGTATAGATCTTCACATGCGACGATATGCGACCCTTGTTCAGCCACAGAAAGGATTCCTGCTAAAATTGCTGAAATCCCCGAGGAAGTCGCGATCCCATTTGGTGCTCCCTCTAGCTGGGCTACGCCTCTCCCCAAGTCATCTGTGTTCGGATTATTCACTCTTGAGTACATAAATGGTGATTTACCTTCAAAAAATCCCTCAAGCTCCTCAAGGTTTTTAAACTTGAAAGCTGAGGTTTGATAAATCGGTTGTGCTTTACTCGTTGCTTCTGATTTAAGTCGTTTATGAAAATGTACAGCTTTTGAATCAAAACGGAAATTATCCAATACCATCGCCTCCATCTAAAAATAATATAACACGAACCGATCTATACCGTGAAACCATACAGCTTGTAATAGTAAGCTGATGTCTTAGCTGCTGTCTACTCCTCAAATTTAGATCACTATAGAAAACGTTTCATAAGACCGTTTCTGCGTGAAAAATCGATTTTAAATGTCCTCATGAATGCTTCATAAGACCCTTTCTGCGTGAAAAATCGATTTTAATGTCCTCATGAACACTTCATAAAACCCTTTCTGCGTGAAAAATCGATTTAAATGTCCTCATGAACGCTTTATAAGACCGTTTCTGCTTGAAAAATCGATTTAAATGTCCTCATGAACACTTCATAAGACCCTTTCTGCGTGAAAAATCGATTTAAATGTCCTCATGAACACTTCATAAGACCCTTTCTGCGTGAAAAATCGATTTAAATGTCCTCATGAACACTTCATAAGACACTTCGAAAGCAAAATGGTTATTTATACAACAAAAAAGAGCAGTCTCTCGACTACTCTGTGTTGCCCGGCGACGTCCTACTCTCACAGGGGGAAGCCCCCAATTACCATTGGCGCTGAAGAGCTTAACTTCCGTGTTCGGCATGGGAACGGGTGTGACCTCTTCGCGATCGTCACCAGACTATCGATTTGTGATAACC